>NZ_JASMRH010000040.1:0-24582 GCF_041431385.1 Flavobacterium sp. Arc2
GAAAATTTTTGAGCTTTTGAGTTAGCTCAAATTTTCAGAATAACTTTTTAACTTACACACTTTATGAGATGGTACCTCCGGTCGCATCAGAACGCTTTCCAAAATATCCTTTGCTCAATCCAGCAGTAGCTTCTGCAACACCTTCAAGAATACCAATGAGTACAATGGAGAAGCCAATTGACTTTAAGTAAATAGGCATGATGGGATATAACATTTCGCTTGCCGTATCTGTAAACAAGCTTATCAAAGATAAAATCCAGACAGTGCGACTGATGTTTTTCAAAACAGGAACGATTGAAAGTTATGTACTATAAATGTAAATAAAAAGTCTGAAAACCATCTCACTTTCAGGATTTTATAATAATGTTTGTATTGGAACAAATTAATTCCCTAAATGAATAAGATTACGATTCTTGAATTTCATTTGTGTCATTTTTAACTGTGGCTTCTTCAACACCTTTTGGTCGGTGCATTACCACTTGCGGAAACGGAATTTCTATTCCCTCATCGTCAAACGCGACTTTTAGTCTTTTACGAAGTTCTCCAGCTACTTCCCATTGTTTACTGGGTAAAGTCTCTCCTAATATTTTTAACATAATTGAAGAAGCTGCAAAATCATTCACGCGTAAAAATTGTGGAGAAAGGATGATGTAGTTTTCCCATAAAGGATCAGTCGAAAGTTCTGTTCCTACTCTGTTTATTACACCAATAACGTGTTCTAAATTTGATCCGTATCCTACACCAATATCTAAGTTAATACGGGAAAAATCTTTGGAAAGATTTGATACTTTTTTTATTTCTCCATGAGGAATGTGGTGAACGGTTCCGTCTAAGTCTCTTAAAGTCGTTTTTCTTAAACTGATCTCTTGAACGGTACCGCCGGCATTGTCAAAACTTACGATATCACCTACGCGGTATTGATTTTCAAGAATAATAAATAGACCTGAAATAATATCTCTAATAAGGTATTGACCTCCAAAACCCAATGCCAGTCCTACAATTCCGGCTGCTGCCAATATAGGGGCAATTTCTACTCTAAATTCTTGAAGCACCATCAAGCCTGCAATGGTCATTAATCCAATTTTAGAAGTAGTGGTGAATATCTGGATTAGAGTGTTTTCTCTTTTTTCTTCGGCATCTTGAGAAGAAATTCCATCAGGTCTTACGGCAATTCTCACTGCTTTTTCAATAAAGGTTATAATAACCTTATTTAGAATTAAAGAACCTATAATGATAAAAACTATTTTTAGTCCGCTTGTTAATAGCCATGGGATAATAAGTTCAGCGTATTTGTTTGTGTATTTCATTAAAATCTCCTGCATGTATTCTTTTTTTAGTTGTAAAAAGGCTTTTAATACCGACAAAAATAGTTAAAACTATGTATTTTTAGTTTGTTTAGCTTCGAAAATCTTTTTGCTTACTTAAAATTCAGCAACGGGATTTATCGGTGTAAATTTGTGTGGTTCATAGAAGTTACTAGCTGTGCATTCTCTTATTCAGCGATACTAAAACCATGGAGTATAATTCTGTAGTGGTTTATAAATAAACAAAAAGTCCAAAACCGTTTGATTTTGGACTTTTTGTTTAAGTAATTAAGGTATTTAATTTATAATTATAAATTAAATGTCATCGAAATTAATATCTGTAAAACTAGATATGTTGGGCAAGACTTCTTCTGCGGTTACTTTTTCAATAGCGTATTCTTTTTTGAAATCTTTCTGATGTCTCTCTGAAATTACTTCTTCGCCTTTGTGGTTCAAAACATAAGAAGTCATATCGGCAAGAATTTCGGCGAAAGCAGAAAAGTCTTCTTTATACAAATATATTTTATGTTTTTTGAAGTGAAACGATCCGTCTTCCTCAGTAAATTTTTTGCTCTCAGTAATCGTAATATAATAATCATCAGCTTTTGTCGCTCTTACATCAAAGAAGTAGGTTCTTCTTCCAGCACGTAAAACTTTAGAAAATATCTCTTCTTTTTCTAACATGTCATTTTCTCTCATAATCCTTTCTCTCAATTTATGGTTGTTAAATCGTAATCAAAAATCATAAAAATATATGTATTAAACAACAATTACATCAATTCTTTTTCTGAAAGTTGTTTTAAATATAGAGAGGCATAATAGCCCTCTTGATTTACTAACTGGTTATGAGAACCTTGTTGAATTATTTTCCCTTCGTCGATAATGATAATCTTGTCGGCGTTCTTAGCAGAGGAAATTCTATGACTTACAATAATGGTTGTTTTGTCTTTACAGATTTCGTTTAGATTATTTAGAATTTTTTCTTCAGTTTCGGTGTCAACCGCTGATAAACAGTCGTCAAGAAGTAAAATTGGCGGATTTTTAATAATTGCTCTCGCAATAGAAACTCTTTGCTTTTGTCCCCCTGAAAGTGTAATCCCTCGTTCACCTAGAACAGTGTCGTATTGTTTATTGAAGCCCATTATATTATTATGAACCACGGCACTTTTTGCGGCAGCTTTTACTTCTTCATCGGTGGCATCTTCTTTACCAAACTTGATGTTGTTTTTGATAGAATCGGAAAACAAGAAAGCATCTTGTGGTACGATCCCAATACTGTTTCGCAAATCGTTAAGGTTTAAAAGACTTATCTCTTTTTTGTCAATAGTTATTTCGCCATCAGTCACATCATACAGACGTGAAATCAATGATAAAATGGTTGATTTCCCAGATCCGGTTTTTCCTAGAATTGCTAATGTTTCTCCTTTTTTTACAGTGAAAGAGATGTCTTTAAGTGCTTTTATATTAGTGTCTTCATAAGTGTAGCTTACATTTTCGAATGAAATCGAGCCGTTTATGATTGATTTATTTGGGTTTTTATTTTTTATCTCTGGTTCAATTTTCAGGAATTCGTTCAAACGTTTTTGGGAAGCTTCTGCTTCTTGAACCATTGATGAAACCCATCCTAAAGAAGCTACTGGCCAAGTAAGCATGTTGACATACAAAATAAATTCAGCTATAGTACCGATACTTTTAATCGTACCGTCAATATACATCAAACCACCAAAATAGATTACAACTAGGTTACTGATTCCAATAAGAGCTAACATTAATGGCCCGAATAACGACTGTACTTTGGCTAAATTCAAACTTTTACTTTTGCTTTCATTAGCTAGGGAAACCATGTTGTTCTGGTGTTGGTCTTCTAGCGAATAGGCTTTGATTACTCGAATACCAGAAAATATTTCTTGAGAGAAACTCGAAACTTTCGATAAATATTGCTGAAAAATTGTACTTCTCTTATTGATTTCTGAACTCAATTTGAAAATACCGTAGGACAATAGTGGTAAAGGAAGAATCGTGTATAATGTCAAACGAGGGGAGACGTTGTACATATATACAATAACAATCGTAAAACGGATTATCGTATTAATCGAGTACATGACGGCTGGACCCACATACATTCTCACTTTAGAAACGTCTTCACTAATTCGATTCATCAAATCTCCAGTGCGATTCTTTTTGTAAAAATTCTGTGATAAACTTTCATACTGCCTGAAAACTTCATTTTTTAGATCAAATTCAATGTGACGAGACATAACGATTAGTGTTTGTCTCATCAAGAAAGTCAGAAAACCAGCAATTATAGTAGTGGCAATGATTAATAGAATATTCGAAATTAACTCTTCCCGAATAACAGATACTGCAATGGTTTTGTCTTCAGAAAAAGCTTCAATTGCCTTAAATGAACTACTGATCAATTTAGGGGTGAACAGCATGAAGATTTGTGCGATGATTGTGAATATAATACCCAGTGAAAAACTGTATTTGTATTTGACGAAGTATTTGTTTAAATAAAGTAATTCTTTCATTTTTTTAAGATATTCTGTATTGTAATCGTTTTATTTTTATGATTTTTTTTAATTTTTTAATAATTCTATATTTTTCGTTTGTCAGTTTAAATTATCGAATTATTATTTTTTATTAAAAACGTTGATAGATATTCATTTTTTATGTAATTTTGACTTGTCTTCTTGACAAATTCATAATTTTATCACTATAAAAATTAATACTATGGATGCAACTTTCACAACAGGAAAGGAACTTCAAAAAATGGATCCCGTTTTTGGACAATTATCATTTGATGATCACGAACAGATTGTATTTTGCAACGACAAAGATACGGGTTTAAAAGCAATTATTGGTATTCATAATTCGGTTATGGGACCAGCTTTGGGAGGAACCCGAATGTTTAATTATGCTAACGAGTGGGAAGCGTTGAATGATGTATTGCGTCTTTCTCGTGGAATGACCTTTAAAGCTGCGATTACAGGTCTGAATATTGGTGGAGGAAAAGCCGTTATTATGGGCGATGCTAAAACTCAGAAAACACCTGAATTGATGCGTAAGTTTGGTGAATTTGTTCATGGTTTGAGCGGAAGATATATCACTGCAGAAGATGTAGGAATGGAAACTAAGGATATGGATATCGTTCGCGATGTTACGCCTTATGTTACTGGAATTTCAGAAGAAAGAGGTGGAGCAGGTAATCCATCGCCAGTGACTGCTTATGGCGTATACATGGGGATGAAAGCGGCTGCAAAAAGTAAATTTGGGTCAGATTCTCTTACTGGAAAGAAAGTATTGGTTCAAGGGATTGGTCACGTAGGAGAAACTTTAGTGGATTATCTAACTAAAGAAGGAGCTATTGTTACGATTGCTGACATCAATGAAGAAAAACTGTATGAAGTAGGAGCGAAGTATAGCGCTACTATTTATAGTGGAGCTGATTTATATACCGCAGATGTAGATATTTACGCGCCTTGTGCAATGGGAGCAACTATCAATGACGCTACGGTTCACAAAATAAAAGCAAAAGTAATTGCCGGTGCTGCTAACAATCAATTAGCAAACGAAGATGTTCATGGAGCAATTTTGCAAGAACGTGGTATTTTATATGCTCCTGATTTCTTGATTAATGCAGGTGGAATTATTAATGTTTATGCTGAATTAGCACATTATGGCAAAGAGGAAATCATGCGTAAAACAGAGAATATCTATAATACAACTTTAGAAATCATCGATTATGCTGTTGCTAATGGTATCACGACGCATCATGCGGCACTTACCATTGCTCAAAATCGTATTGATCAAAGAAAAATAGAGAACAGTAGAAAGTAATCTAAGTTAAAATATTTAAAGTCACAGTTTTCAGGATAGCATTGAAAACTGTGACTTTTTAGTATAAAGGAAACAAAATTAGCAGCAAAATCTTTATTTGATGTTTTAATTTTATTTTGAAAAAGGAAATGCTTATTTTTGCAAACTAATTTAATAAAAGTTCTTACAAGGTGGTAAATAGAAGACACATTCGCGTTAAAGTCATGCAGTCCATTTATGCAATGCATCAAAACGGTTCTGATAATCTAGAAAAAGAAGAAAAATTCCTTTTTTACAGTATCGACAATATTCAAGATTTATACCTTACAATGATTTCTTCCTTGACGGAAATATGTAAAAAAGAATCCGAATTTTTACATAAATCAAGTCTTAAGCATCTTGCAACTCCTGAGGAGCGTAAACCCAACGAAAAATTTATTAAGAACGACATCTTTCAAATTCTTGCCGAAAACAATTCTCTTAGCATTGCTATGGAAACGCGTAAGATTGACGCTTGGACTTTAAATGATGATTATATTTTGTTGTTGCTTAATGCTATAAAAGCAAGTAAGTTTTATGCAGATTACATGAGCAACCCAGAATCTTCTTTTGAAGAAGACAGGCAGCTTATTGTGGACTTGTTTATGGAAGTAATTGTACCTAATGAAAAATTGTACGAATACTTAGAAGACGACAAACTAACTTGGATTGATGATATACCATTGGTAAACACTCAAATCATTAAGCAGTTAAAAGCGATGAAACCTATCATGGATGATAACTTTAGTGTGCCTAAAGTGTACAAGGATAGTGAGGATAAAGCGTTTGTTAAAGATTTGTTTAGAAAGACAATTTTGAATGAAGCAGAGCTTGCAAAAGAGTTTGTTGATAAAACACCAAACTGGGATAGCGACAGGATTGCTGAGGTAGATACTATCATCCTTAAAATGGCTATTTGTGAGTTTTTAAAATTCCCTTCAATTCCAGTAAAAGTGACGCTAAATGAATATTTAGAACTAGCTAAGGAGTATTCTACACCAAAAAGTAGTATTTTTATCAACGGAATTCTTGATAATTTAGTTAAAGAACTAGAAGTCAGTAAAAAATTAAATAAAACCGGTCGCGGTTTAATGTAACACTAATAATAAAAAAAGAATTAAAAATTATGGAACAGTTAACTCAATTTGCACCTTTCTTATTAATGTTTGTAGTGATCTATTTCTTTATGATCAGACCACAACAGAAAAAAGCTAAGAACGAAAAAGAATTTGAAAGCACTTTAAAAGTAGGAGATAGAATCATTACTAAAAGTGGACTCCATGGTAAAGTTTCAGAGCTTGCAGATACTACAGTTGTAATTGAAACAATGTCTGGGAAATTAAAAATGGAGCGTTCTGCAATTTCTATGGAAATGAGCGCTACACTTGCTAAAAAATAATATTTTTTTAAGGTTATAAAAAGTCCCATTCGGAATGTAATTCTGAATGGGACTTTTTTTTGCAATTAAAAAAGGGAAATCACTTTTTGCTTTTTTTCTTTTTCTTGCTCTTTTTTGCTTTTGCCTTGGCTTTTTTGTTTTTAAGCTTCGATTTTAATTTCGTTTTCTTGGCTTTGTCTTTTTTAGCTTTCTTAGCTTTCGATTTTTTTTCTTTTGCTTTTTGTTTGGCTATTTCTTTACCAATCAGTTTTTTTAGTTTTTCCTTCTCTTTTTTTGCCGTCTTTTTCAGCTTAGCTTTTTCCTCTTTCTTTTCATCCTTGTTATCTTCCGGGACTGGTTCTTTCTTAACTTCAATTGGCTTTTTCTCCTTAGTTGCTTCTTTGGTGGCTTTAGGAATGACATCAGCAGTTGGTTTATCAACTGCTGGTTTTTTAGATTTGGCAGGGGCCACCTTTTTATTGGCGTCCGAAGCTGCCGGAGTTTTTACTTCTGTTTTTTTTTCATCCATGATCGTCTATTCGTTTAGTTTTAATAGCAGGACTCTTTTTACCGTGGTCTAAATGATCTGATAAACAAGTCGTTAGTAAATATAGTAAATAATGCGACACGATAATGTTAAGCTTTTGCCTATGGATTTGATTGGTGTAAAAAGCAGAAGTAGCAAATATTGATAGGCCGTACAACTTAAAAAAGCCCCGTTTTCACGGGGCTTTTTTAAGTTGTACTTATCATTCAAACCAATTTTTTGTAGGATCAATGGTTTTATTTTTTCCATTCTGCTAAGTTTGGTTTGATCTCTTTTGGTATCTTCAATGTGTTGCTGCTGCAATATTGGCGATAGCTTGTAAGCTAACAGCTTGTTTTCGTCGACTCTTCTTTTGACGAAAAACGCCATTGTCGTAAAGCTTTAGTAACACCTTCTTGTGCATTTACTAATATCTTTTTTTCATCTTTAAGGAAAACGCCATTAAAAAATCAAATTCCAAAATAACTTTTAAATCTCCGATACCAAATACGTTCTTGTCATTTAAAACATAAACAGGACCTCCCCATTTTGTGGTTTCTATAAGTGCTGTCTTAGCAATAATAGATTTCAACAGAATCAATTCTGCGGTCCAATTATTTTTTCTTCTTTGATTTGCTTTCCTCTAATCCAAAGTTAGGCATTGAAGTCAGTTCAGCTATTTTCACAATAACGTTAACTGCTTTTTGCATGCTTTCAACAGGAACGTATTCGTATTTTCCATGAAAATTATGTCCGCCCGCAAAAATATTAGGACAAGGTAATCCCATATACGATAATTGACAGCCATCAGTACCACCACGAATGGGTTTGATTAATGGTTTAATGTTTAATTCTTTCATCGCTTTTTCGGCAATGTCAACAATGTATTTTACAGGAACGACCTTTTCTTTCATGTTGTAATACTGGTCGTTGATTTCAGCTATTGCAATATCTTCACCAAATTGTTTCGCAAATTTCTTATTGATTTTACGGACAATTTTTTCAACTTTGTCTTTTCGTTTTTCGAATTTAATCTTATTGTGGTCTCTGATTATCAATTCTAAAACAGTTTCTTCGATACTTCCAGTTAAATGAGTCACATGGAAAAAACCTTCGTACCCTTTTGTCTCCTGAGGTGTTTCATCTGCAGGCAATGCATTCATAAAATCATTGGCAATTAACATGGAGTTAATCATCTTTCCTTTAGCATAACCTGGGTGTACACTTTTTCCTTTGAAAGTAATTTTGGCTCCAGCCGCATTAAAATTCTCATATTCTAATTCCCCTACTTGACTTCCGTCCATAGTGTAGGCCCAGTCAGCTCCAAATTTTTCTACATCAAAATGGTGTGCTCCACGACCAATTTCTTCGTCAGGTGTGAAACCAATTCTGATTTTTCCGTGTTTGATTTCTGGATGGTTGATTAGGTATTCCATTGCTGTAACAATCTCCGTAATTCCAGCTTTGTCATCAGCACCTAATAGAGTAGTTCCATCAGTTGTGATTAATGTTTGTCCTTTGTATTGTAATAAATCTTTGAAATAGCTAGGAGATAGAACGATGTTTTGCTCCGCATTTAGAACGATGTCTTCACCGTTATAATTTGGGATAATTTGAGGTTTTACATTCGCTCCTAAAAAATCAGGAGAAGTGTCAAAATGCGATACAAATCCAATTGTTGGAACTTCATGATCTACATTGCTTGGTAATGTAGCCATGATATAAGATTTGTCATCTATAGTCACATCCTGCATTCCTATTTTTTTTAGCTCTTCAACCAATTGATTGGCTAAGACCCATTGTTTTGCTGTACTTGGTGTTGTTTCTGAGTTGGGATCTGATTCCGTGTCAACAGTAACGTAGCTGATGAAACGATCTATAATATGTTGCATAAAGTATTTTTATAATGAACTACAAATATAAGGTTTATTTAGAAATTAGGGTTCAAAACTCCCATTTAGAGTAGTGATTCCACTAATAAACAGTAATTACTTTAATGCATCATTTGCGCTCCCTCTTTATAGGAATTGGCTTTGCCGTAATGCATGACTTTTACTTTTGTTTTTCCGTTGGGACGAATAGTAAGTAGAAATAGGAAATCATACTCTTGATCTTCAATAGTTGGTATTGGTCTTTTAGCTCCCAGGGCTTCAATCATTTCTAAAACGGTATTAGAATGACCTACCACTAAGGCATTTTTTCCTTTGTTTTCTGTAAGGATAGTTACAGCCGCGGCTGTTAAGTTTTTGGCATCATATATTTTAATTTCCTTTTTATGAGCTTCTGCCGTGGGGCTTGCAGTAGATTGGGTACGCTTATAATTTGTACTGTATATGGCATTTAAGGACTCTTTTTCTAATTTTTTGGCAAGCGCAATGGCTCTTTCGTTTCCATTTCCTGTCAGTAACGGATTGTTTTCTTTTGGATCGGTGGTGATTTTTTCGGCATGGCGAACTAAATAAATGCGTGTTGGTTTTTCTGCTTGCGCAAAAAGGCCAATGGTCAGAAATAATAGTAAGAAGCTGCAGTAGTTTTTCATGTGTTTTAATATTGATTTCATTGGCTAATTTATAAATAAATAATGATTCTTTCTTTTTCTTTTAGTACGGTCTGGTACCATTGTTTTTTATTTAAAGATGTTCTGGCTTCAAGTTTGCTGTTTTCTAAAGCATTTCGAAAAGGGAATTGGTTGTTATTTTTCATCTTTGGATAGCTTTATAGTCAATCCTTACTTTGCGGGAATTGCGGCATTTCTAGGACTTACTATTATTGATAATGTGTTTTACTGCTTGGCGTTTTCCGGAAATAAAGTGATTGAAAAGCTAAAAAATAAAATCTGTAAAAAAACGCAAGATAGCTATGTCAAAGGTTTACATGGACATCCTGTTCGAACGTTAGTAATACTGAGTCTTATTCCTGAAATTAGATTTTACAGCCCGATTTTTGCAGTTGTATTTTGCGTAAAGTGGAGCTTTTTTTTCTTAGTAAATGGACTAGGGCCATTATTTTTGTAATTCTGTACGTCGCTGCCGAAATGCTGTTTTATAACAGTTTACAATATCTTTTAAACGAACTTGAAATTATAAGGCATTCCATTTTTATAGTATTTATGGGAATTGTCACGGTAGTCGTTTTTTTAGATTTAGGAAAAAAGGAAAAGATGAAAATGAAATTTCGGAATAGTCTTTTGCCAAATAAAATGATTTATAAATTTAGTTTCCAAATATTTATTTATCGACCAGATAATTCTATTTTTGCAGTACACAACAAAACACTCATGTATAAATTAGTTATTCGTCCCATTCTTTTTTGGTTTGATCCAGAAAAAGTACACTATTTTACTTTTTCCCTGATTCGATCTTTGTCTAAAATACCAGGATTCTCTTCTTTGTTTAAATCACTTTACGATGTCAATGACAAGCGATTAGAAACCGAAGTGTTTGGGTTGAAATTCAAGAATCCAGTAGGACTTGCCGCTGGTTTTGATAAAGACGCTAAGTTGTACAAAGAGTTGTCCAACTTTGGTTTTGGGTTTATAGAAATAGGAACGCTTACGCCAAAAGGACAGGAAGGAAATCCAAAAAAACGTTTGTTCCGTTTAAAAGCAGACTCGGCTATTATTAACCGAATGGGGTTTAATAATGGAGGAGTTTTAGAAGCGGTGGAACGACTTAAAGAAAACACTGATGTGTTAATTGGAGGAAATATTGGAAAAAATAAGCTGACGCCAAACGAAGATGCGACCTTGGATTACGAAATTTGTTTTGATGCCTTGTTTGATTATGTTGATTATTTTGTGGTGAATGTTAGTTCGCCTAATACGCCTAATCTTCGTGCATTGCAAGACAAAGAACCATTAACGCAACTGCTGCAAAATTTACAAAATAAGAATTTGGCAAAGCCAAAACAGAAACCCATATTGCTGAAAATTGCTCCTGATTTGACTGATGAACAATTACTAGACATTATAGCTATTGTGAAGGAAACGCAAATTGCAGGCGTTATAGCTACTAATACTACTATTTCTCGTGAAGGTTTGCAATCTGAAAATAAAACAGAAATGGGAGGATTGTCAGGAAAGCCATTAACAAGCCGCTCTACTGAAGTAATTCGTTTTCTGTCTCAAAAAAGTAATAAGGCTTTTCCAATAATTGGAGTGGGAGGCATTCATTCAGCAGATGATGCTATAGAAAAACTCGAAGCAGGTGCCAGTTTAATACAATTGTACACTGGTTTCATCTATGAAGGACCCGCTTTGGTGAAAGCCATAAACAAAAAGATACTAAGCCGCATGTAAGAGTGGTTGGTTTACACTATTATCAAAATGCGTAATTCTTCATTGAGAATTACGCATTTTTATTTCCTGTAAAATTTTATAATCTTAGTCTTTGCTACTTTCCAAGTTTTATTATCTTTGAAAATATATGGAGCCAATCAAAATTATAGAATGTCCACGTGATGCCATGCAAGGCATTAAGCCATTCATTCCCACCGAAAGAAAAGTAGCGTACATTCAATCTTTATTGAGAGTAGGTTTTGATTCGATCGATTTTGGAAGCTTTGTGTCTCCAAAAGCAATTCCGCAAATGCAGGATACCGCTGCTGTCTTGGCACAATTGGATTTATCACAAACTAGAAGTAAACTACTGGCTATTATTGCTAATACAAGAGGAGCGAAAATGGCTTCTGAGCATGCTGAAATTCAGTATTTAGGATATCCTTTTTCGATATCCGAGAATTTTCAGATGCGAAATACTCACAAAACCATCGCCGAGTCGTTAATTACTTTGGAAGAAATTCTGGAAATTGCTGATAAAACAAATAAGGAAGTAGTGGCTTATTTGTCTATGGGTTTTGGCAATCCGTATGGAGACCCTTGGAATGTAGATATTGTAGGAGAGTGGACCGAAAAACTATCAAACATGGGAGTGAAAATTTTGTCGCTTTCGGATACTGTTGGTAGCTCTACTCCAGATGTAATCAGTTATTTGTTTTCTAATTTGATTCCAAAATATCCAGAAATTGAGTTTGGAGCCCATTTACATACGACACCAGATAAATGGTTTGAAAAAATAGATGCTGCTTATAATGCGGGTTGCCGCCGTTATGATGGCGCCATTCAAGGATTTGGTGGTTGTCCCATGGCTAAAGACGATTTAACGGGTAATATGCCAACAGAGAAGTTGTTATCTTATTTTACCGCTAATAAAGTAATTACAAATCTGAACCCATTAAGTTTTGAAAGTGCTTATAATGAAGCTTCTAAGTTGTTTAGGGAGTTTCACTAAAACATACTAAATGATGAAATTGTTGTAATAGTGTATAAATGTAATAATAAGTTAACAACTGCATCGTTGTTATTACAATGAATACTTTATTTTTGCTGCTTACACTTTTAGTATGAATCAAAACCAAACCAATAAAATTTTTGGAATATTGCTGCTGGTAATGCTTTCTTTTTCATGTAGCAGTGATTTAGATTTCGATCAAGTAAACGACTTAAAATTAGAGCCTGTTTTTATTGCAAACCTGACCTCCTTTGAAATTCCTGCAAGTCAATTTGTGGTGAATGGAGTGGAGCAGAATGTTGCTTTTGATGCGCAGGATTTTGATATTTTTAGAGATTCTTTTTTTCGAAATAGGTTAACACGAGCCGACTTCTTTTTTGAAATAAACAATACTATTACTAGGTCTTACAGTCTTGATATCCAATTGTTAGATGGAAATGACCAGTTACTTTACACTATTCATTTTGATGTTCCTGCTTATTCAGGAACCGAAAAATTAATAACCCAAACAGAAATTTTTGAAAATGCTAACCTTGATTTATTAAAAAGTTCTAAGAGAATGGGTTTTGTTATAAAAATGGGTGCCGGTTCTGCATTGAATGCGAATAGTCCAGGGAGTTTAAAACTACGTTCAAGTGCAACTGCTTATCTAGTGGTAGAATGAGAAAAGTATATCTGTTTTTGATGGTATTTATATCCGTTGGTTGTTGGTCTCAAAACAAGCAAATTTTATATAATTTTACGGCAGTTCCTCAATCTTTAATGACTAATCCGGGTGCTGATGTTAGCTATAAATTTTATTTTGGTGTTCCTTTATTATCGGGTATTTCTGTAAATGCGGGAACGACTAGTTTTTCAGCGTATGATTTATTTGCTGATAACGGAGTGGATTTTAACACGAAACTCCGCGATGTGGTATATAACTCTTCGCGAAATGACAAGGTAGCTATCAATGAGCAGATTGAGCTGTTCAGCGGCGGATTTAAATTAGGTGATTGGATGGAAAATAAGGGATATATTTCATTCGGAATGTATCAGGAATTTGATTTCATGATGTTTATGCCTAAGGATATTGCTTTACTTGCTTTGGACGGAAATCGGGGTTACCTAGGTAAATCATTTAACTTAGGAGATTTAAGTTTAAGAGCAGAGATGCTTTCAGTATTGCATGTGGGTTTCCATAAAAATGTAACTGATCGACTAGTTCTTGGGGGAAGAGCTAAACTTTATTCGAGTTCCTTTAACGCAACTTCGACTAAAAATTCAGGATATATCTATACTATTCCGGCCCAAAACACAGTTTATGAGCAAGTTATTTACTCCGATTTGCAACTGAATACTTCCGGAATTTCAGAATATATTGCTGAAGATTATGAAGGGGACGCAGCTGGTGATATTAGAAAGAAGGCACTATTTGGAGCAGATTTAGGGCTTGGATTTGATTTGGGACTAACTTATTATCCTAAAAAGAACATTCAGTTTACAGCCAGTATTCTAGATGTAGGATTTGTAAAACACAGTAAAGATGTTGAAACGTTTACCTACAAAGGCTATTATAAATATGAAGGTATAAATCCGAGTTTTAATAGTACTAACTCTCCTAATGATGTATATCAGGAGTTTAAAGAAGCAATTCCGCGAGATACGATTTACAGCGCTTACAAGACTTGGAGACCTATAAAATTCAACAGTTCTTATCAATATTCTTTTAATGATTCAAGAGGAGGAGTAGACTGTAGTTGTACCGTATCGGAATCAGAATATAAGAACGCAGTAGGAGGACAGTTATTTGTAATGACGACTCCTAGAGCACCTATGATGGCATTAACAGGATATTATAGAAGGAATTTACTCGATAAGTTACAAATGAAAGCAACGTACACGGTAGATTCTTATTCGTATAAAAATATTGGTTTAGGACTATCAAGTACGTTAGGTAAATTCAATGTATATCTGATGGCTGACAATCTTTTAGAATATCGGGATTTGGCAAAAGTCAATAGTCTATCCTTTCAGTTTGGATTTAATTTTATTTTTAAAGACAGTGATTCGCCATACTAAGAGTGTTTTTTGCGTTAGAGGATAAACCTCGTAACTGATAAAAAATAAACGATATCTAATAGCTCGGAGTAGTGTAAAATTAGAGTATTGTTGTCGGTTTTTAAAACCTTGTCCTTTCACTTTTTTAAATCAAAATAATTTGCTATATTTGCACGCAATTCAACTACAAATTGCAACATGATAGCACATAACTCCAAGATTATCGGCGAAGGTTTAACATACGATGATGTATTATTAGTTCCTAACTACTCTAATGTGCTTCCTCGAGAGGTAAGTATCCAAACAAAATTTTCAAGAAATATAACGCTTAATGTTCCTATTGTATCCGCAGCTATGGATACTGTTACTGAAAGTGCTATGGCAATTGCTATGGCTCAAGAAGGTGGAATAGGTGTTTTGCATAAAAATATGACAATCGAGCAACAAGCTGCCAAAGTACGTAAAGTAAAACGTGCGGAGTCAGGTATGATTATCGATCCTGTTACTTTACCGCTTACTTCTACAGTAGCGGACGCTAAAAATGCGATGAAAGAATACGGAATTGGCGGTATTCCAATTATTGATGCAGACCACCGATTGAAAGGAATTGTAACCAATAGAGATCTGCGTTTTGAGAAAAACAATGCAAGACCTATTATTGAGATAATGACGAGTGAAAATTTGGTTACCGTTGCCGAAGGAACTTCATTAGAACAAGCCGAAGTAGTTTTACAAGGGCATAAAATCGAGAAACTTCCGGTTATCAATAAAGAAGGTAAATTAGTGGGATTAATCACTTTTAGAGATATCACTAAATTAACTCAAAAACCAATTGCTAATAAAGATGTTTATGGACGTTTGCGTGTAGCAGCTGCGATTGGTGTTACAGGTGATGCAGTAGAAAGAGCGTCAGCCTTAGTAAATGCAGGTGTTGATGCTATCATCATTGATACAGCTCACGGGCATACTCAAGGTGTGATAAATACACTGAAAGAAGTAAAAGCTAAATTTCCTCAAATAGATGTTATCGTAGGTAATATCGCTACTCCTGAAGCGGCAAAATTCCTAGTTGAAAATGGTGCTGATGGTGTAAAAGTAGGAATTGGACCTGGTTCAATTTGTACAACACGTATCGTGGCTGGTGTTGGTTTTCCACAATTTTCTGCAGTTCTAGAAGTTGCAGCAGCATTAAAAGGGACAGGAGTTCCGGTAATTGCTGATGGAGGAATTCGTTACACAGGAGATATTCCTAAAGCAATTGCTGCAGGTGCTGATTGTGTAATGCTAGGTTCACTTCTTGCAGGTACTAAAGAATCTCCTGGAGAAACTATTATTTTTGAAGGAAGAAAATTTAAATCCTACCGCGGAATGGGATCTGTGGAAGCGATGGAAGGTGGTTCTAAAGACCGTTATTTCCAAGATGTAGAAGATGATGTAAAGAAACTAGTTCCCGAAGGAATTGTAGGTCGTGTACCTTACAAAGGAGAATTAAACGAAAGTATGCTTCAGTTTATTGGAGGTCTACGTGCAGGAATGGGATACTGTGGTTCTAAAGATATTCCAACCTTACAGGAGACAGGTCGTTTTGTTCGCATCACGGCAAGTGGTATCAACGAAAGTCACCCGCATAATGTAACCATTACAAAAGAATCTCCAAATTACTCGAGATAAGTAAGAAAAGGGCATAGAATATAATTTAAAAGCAGTCTAGAGTGTTACCACTTTAGACTGCTTTTTTTATGATGATAATCTTTGTTTTATTACTTGCGGCTGTTTCGGAAGATGCGTTCTTATTTGGTATCAATTATATTTTTTATTTTGCCATCGTTGTCAATAACTTCAATTTTCCAATTCCGTTTTTATCAATAATAGATTTGCAATTTAGGTTTTCCATTTTCATCATATAGAAATAACCCTGAATTATTTTCTTTACTGCGTCCTACAAAAAACCTCCTTTTTGAACCTTCTTTATTCCAAAGTTCATCCATTTTTTCGTCACGCTCTTTTTGGTTTTCAATTTTTTCAAGCTCTTTAAACTTATCGTTCCGTTCTACTATATTAGAGCCAACCGGAAATTCATTTATAATTTATTCAATTCCCTATTTTCCAGCGGTTAAAAGTATTTTATTCTGCAGAATTTCAAACTATTATTGTGTAGACAGTTGTGACAATTAGTGATTCTACGATACTAAAACTAATGTGTTTGCGCTACAAGAGCAGTACAGACTCTTTAAGTTCGAATAAGAATCGAAAATATAAATTTTGGATTTAGAATTACAATTATGGAGTGTTGTTTGTCCACAGGATGTGAGTTTCTTATGGACGGGTTGAAACCCCGAATCATTGCAAGGCATGAAGGTGTCAAAATGATATTTCAGTAGATAATGCTAGGATTAGAGTAGGGAAACAAGCGTACTCCGTCGGTTTCTAGCGGAGTTGTCTAGTCGATTTGGAATTGTTTTTATTTTATTTCGCTCGCATCAACAGAGTATTTTAGTTGTAATAGATTCTTGTTTTTACACAAGAAATATTCTTTATTTTTATTGTTTTGCCTACTTTTTTCAATAGCCCTGTTTCTAAGTTTCTTTTGAAAACAACAACATTTTGGGTGATTACGTTCGTGACAATTATAAAGTTCCCCGTTTCGTTAATTGCAAATGTTCTGGGGTGTCTCCCTAATGAAGATTGATAACCAATAAGTTTTAAGAACCCATTTTTTAAAATTGCATAAATGGCAATGTTATTTTCATTTCCTCGATTTGTTGCGTACAAAAATTTGCCGTCTGGAGAAATATGAATATCAGCGCTTTCAAAACCATCTTTTAAATTTTGAGAATGAGTTTCAATTCTTTGGATTCTTTTAAGTTCGGTTTTTTCGTAGCTAAATGCACAAATCATTCCTGAGATTTCCTCAATGCAATAGGCGAAATTTCCATTTGGACTAAAGGTAAAATGTCTTGGCCCACTTCCTAATTCGGTATTTATGACACTTGATTTTTCCGTTTTCAGCGGTTCTTTTTGAGAATTGTCAAAGGGATAAACTCTTATTTTGTCAGCGCCTAAATCTGTCAGAAAAAGACAGTCGAATTCTGGAGAGAAAACAGCAGAATGTATATGTGATTTTTCCTGTCTTTTTGGTACGATGCTTCCTTCTGTGAATTCGATGTTTTGCGCTATTGAATCAATTGCGCCGTTTTCTAAAATTGGATATACAGAAACACTTCCGCCCGTATAATTCCCATTTACTAACCATTTTCCGTTTTTGTGAACGTTTAAATAAACGGGATTTTCGCCTCCACTATTTTGGCTGTTTATGAAAGTTAATGCTTTTTTTTCTGAGTCAAATTTAAAAGCACTAACACTTCCTGAATTTGGAATCTTACTTTCGGTACAGGCATAAATGTACTTTCCGTTTGGAGAAATGGTTAAGTACGATGGATTTAAAACGTCTTTAATAGCAGTAACTTTGGTGAGTTTTCCATTTACAGTATCTAAATGATACACATAAATTCCTTCGGTTGCTTTGTCCCAATTATAGGAGCCAAAAAAAACATATTCTTTTTGAGAGTAGAGATTTAGACAAAATAGTAAGGTGATTATTAAGCTGAATTTATCTGCTTTCATTTACATTTCAGGATTATTTTTAATACAAAAAACGATAGACTATAAGTTTGCATACGGTGATAAAATAGAAATTACCAAAGCATAAAAACTACTCTTTAAAGAACTGGTTTAATCTCTTTTTGTCACCTACGACCCATAATACATCATCTTTTTCTAATATTAAATTAGATTCCGGATTCAGCAAACGTTTTCCACCACGCTCGATACCCACGACCATTCCGTTCGTTCTTTCTCGTATTTTTGACTGACTGATGCTTTTCCCAACAAACTCGTCTCTTTTTAATTCCAGTTGTTGCAATACAATTTCAGTTTTCTTAATGTTTTTTGCCGGTTCAAATTCGTGTAGGTGCAAGTAGTTATCAAACTCTTTTACCTGAGCATCAGAACCAATGACGCAAATCTCATCACCTGGAAAAAGACGCTCTGTCTTAGCGGGGATTTTGATGATTATTTCCCCTCTTTTGATAAAAGCAATGTTAATTCCCATTTGCTCCCGTATGCGTAATTCTTCCAGTGTTTTACCTGCAATATTAGATTCTTTCGCTATTTCAAATGTAGTCATGTGACCATCCCAGGGTGTTAAACTGGCATAGCGTCTCTTTATTTTTACCTCGTCTCTCGTATTAAGGTTCTTCAAGAAATGGCTTTCGATTTTATGATATTGACGATGTAAATGCTTTGGAAAAAAGAAGTAGATAGTGACAGCCGCAAGCAAAGCAAAAAAGGCAATTATTGGTGAGAAGAAGATGTTCAATAAAAATCCAATATAGAATAACGCTAATCCCATCCTGAAGAAAATCATCATCATTATTGGTCCTCTATACTTTCGTTCCTTAAATAATGTTTCGACTTCTTTTACCGCAACACGTCTAAGGGCTAAAGCCCATAAGAAAGGAGCGATGATAACAATCGTTATTAACGCAGCAATTGGATTCCCAAATTTATAATCTTCAACTAATGGTAAAAGGTATTTAGAAGACAGCAGGATGATTGCAGTTATAATTATAGTATGAATTATAATTTGAGACATATATGCTCTTAGCACGATTTGCCAAGTACTTACAGATCGAATTGCTTGTGCATTCGCACTGTATCGCGCTATTCTTTTTACCCATCTTCGCGGTAATTTTTTCTCTAAATACTCGGAGAAAGGGACCGCCATTTTTACCATAAATGGAGTTGTAAAAGTAGTCACCGCAGAAACGGCAACGACAATAGGGTATAAGAAGTCGCTAGTAACATTTAGTGACATTCCTAGTGTGGCGATGATAAAGGAGAACTCTCCAATTTGTGCCAATGTCATTCCTATTTGTATCGATTGTTTTAAAGGCTGCCCTGATATTAAGGCTCCAATAATAGAACTAGTAGATTGACCAAAAATAACAACCAAGGTAAGTATCGCTACCGGCCAGGCATGAGTGTACAAAGTAGCAGGATCGATTAGCATACCAACCGACACAAAAAAGACCGCCGCAAATAAATCTTTTACCGGTTTTACCAAGTGTTCGATATGTTCGGCCTGCGTGGTTTCGGCAATGATAGAACCCATTATAAAGGCACCCAAGGCTGGAGAAAAACCAACATTTGCCGCTAAAATTACCATCATTAAACACAAAGCCAGCGAAATAATCAACATCATTTCATCTGTCAATAGCGGTTTTGCTTTCTTTAATAGTGTAGGAATGAAGAAAATACCACCCACAAACCATGCCGTCAGGAAGAATGCTAATTTCAGTACAGACTGCAATAATTCCATTCCAGAAAACTGCTGGCTTGCCGCAACTGTCGAGAGTAAAACCATCATTAAAATAGCTACAATGTCCTGAACAATAAGCGACCCAATAACGATACCGGCAAATTTTTGAGATTTTACACCCAGTTCGTCAAAGGTTTTTAAAATAATTGTCGTCGAGGATATGGAGAGGATTACCCCAAGAAAAATACTGTCCATCTGTCGCCAGCCCATCCATTGCCCCACTAAGTAACCTACGATGACCATCGTAATAATTTGGGTCATGGCATTGATAGAGGCGGTTCCACCCACTTTCATCAGTTTCTTAAAACTAAATTCAAGTCCTAAGCTGAACAGTAAAAAGATTACACCAATTTCTGCCCAGACCTCGACACTTTTAACATCAGATACAGACGGGAAAAAATCAAAATGCGTTCCCGCTAGAAAACCGGCGATTAAATACCCTAGAACTAAGGGTTGTTTTAATTTTTTAAAGATTAAAACCGCTATTCCAGCAGTCATTAAGATTAATCCTAAGTCACTTATTAAAGGTTCTAAATGGTGTGATGCCTCAGCAACTGTTGCTACAGTACTCATATTTTATTTTTTTTAGGAGCTATTTCCAGCCTTTCGTTTCAAGCTTTTGTCTAAAAGCCTTTTTTATTAGGCATTTGCAGGAGCTTCCTTTGGTCGCTCGGCAATTTGCCATAAAAATAGTTTTTATACTGCAAGGCTTTCCATTGCAGTCTGGGCTAGACTTCTGCCGTTCCTCTTGTCAATCCGTTTTAATCATACGGTTGGCAAAAAAAAAGCTATCGTTTAAAGATAGCTTTTTTTGTAGTTATTTTATTTAAAATAGCAGCTGCCCAATTTATTTTTGTGAAATTCAAAAAAATATAAAGTAACAATTTACTATTTTCTTGTAATGGTATTAGATTCCTACGAAATTACTTGGTGTAATTTGCAGTAACTCGGCTCTCACTTCTTCCGTCACATCTAATGTGGCAATGAACCCATGAATTGCTTTTTTATCAATCGCTTCATTCGTTCTTGTTAAGCCTTTTAATGCTTCATAAGGATTAGGGTATCCTTCACGACGTAAAATGGTTTGAATTGCCTCAGCAACTACAGCCCAGTTTTTTTCTAAATCTTCGTGGAATTTTGGCTCGTTCAATAACAATTTATTCAACCCTTTCAATGTTGCTTCAAATGCGATGATGGTATGACCTATTGGTACACCTACATTTCTTAACACCGTACTGTCAGTTAAATCACGTTGCAGTCTTGATAATGGCAATTTAGCCGAAAGGTGTTCGAAAATAGCATTTGCTATCCCTAAATTTCCTTCAGAGTTTTCAAAATCAATCGGATTTACCTTGTGTGGCATCGCTGATGACCCTATTTCTCCTGCTTTTATTTTTTGTTTGAAATATTCCATAGAAACATACGTCCAAATGTCTCTGTCTAAATCTATGATAATAGTATTGATTCTTTTTAAAGCATCAAAAAAGGCTGCAAAATGATCGTAATGTTCAATTTGTGTTGTTGGGAAAGAGTGGTGTAAACCTAAAACATCTTCAACAAACTTACCACCAAATTTTCTCCAGTCAATTTGTGGATATGCCACATGGTGTGCGTTGTAATTTCCTGTTGCACCGCCAAATTTAGCAGCGAATGGGATATTAAATAACAAACGTATTTGCTCTTCTAAACGTTCCACAAAAACACCAATTTCTTTACCTAAACGAGTAGGAGAGGCCGGTTGTCCGTGTGTACGTGCTAGCATTGGAATGGCTGCCCATTCGACACTTAAATCTTTCAATTTTGAAGTCAAAGTAATTAGCGAAGGCATGTATACTTTTTCGAATGCCTCTTTTGTAGAAAGAGGAATTGCTGTATTGTTAATGTCTTGTGAAGTCAATCCAAAATGGATGAACTCTTTGTATTGAGATAAACCTAATTTTTCAAAAGCATCTTTGATAAAGTACTCTACCGCTTTTACATCGTGGTTCGTTACTTTCTCTGTTTCTTTGATCCAAAGCGCATCTTCTGTAGAAAAGTTTTTATAAATGTTTCTTAACGTATCGAAAAGATCAGGATTTACGCCTGAAAGCTGTGGCAAAGGAACTTCGCACAAAGCAATGAAATATTCAATTTCAACTAGTACGCGGTACTTGATTAATGCTTCTTCCGAGAAAAAAGGAGCCAAAGAAAGAGTTTTGTTTCTATATCGTCCGTCAATTGGAGAAATAGCATTCAATTCGTTTAAAGTAGTCATTGTTGTGTTGTTTGTTCGAAAGGCACAAATATAAACCTTTAAAGGCAATTTCGAAAATGATTATTTTTTAAATAAGGTCAATAAGTGCCTTTTTTAATAATTTCATTCCTTCAGAAGCGACTTCGGGAATTACATGGAGTTGATTTCGCAAATTCGGAATTTTTATCGGTTTTGGATCTATGTAATAAATGGGAGTTTTAGAATTTGTAAAGTCTATTAATCCCGCTGCTGGATATACTTGTAATGAAGTGCCAATAACAGCAAAATAATCGGCAGTTTCTGTAATGCTAATCGCCTCTTCAAGTGCAGGAACTTCTTCCCCAAACCAAACAATGTGGGGACGCAATTGATTTTGATTGTTGTCTAGATCGCCAAAATTCAAATCTTCTGTCCAATCCACAATGTAATTTACGTTTTTTGTGCTTCGCACTTTTAATAATTCGCCATGCAAATGCAGTACATTAGTGCTTCCTGCGCGTTCGTGTAAATCATCTACATTTTGCGTGATAATGTGCACCTCAAAATCCAGTTCTAATTCGGCCAAAATATGATGTGCTAAATTAGGTTGCACCTCTTTAAGCTGTTTTCGTCTTTGATTGTAAAAATCAAGAACCAAAGCTGGGTTTTTATTCCACCCTTCGGGAGTGGCGACATCTTGAACATTGTGTCCTTCCCAAAGGCCATCGCTGTCGCGAAAAGTCTTTATACCACTTTCGGCACTGATTCCTGCACCAGTCAGGACTACTAATTTCTTTTTCATTTGATTTATCTTCTTATTTACGAATTTATGATTTTATTGGAATGTATTTTCTAAATTTGGGTTAAAATTACTTTTTAAAAGAAGCTAAATGAAAAAAATTCATTTCCTTTTCCTATTTATAAGTGCTTCGGTTTTATATTCCCAAAACACTAATTCTTCTTTTAATGCGGTAAAATTTAAAGCTGATTCTTTAGATTTAAATTTCAACCATTTTGAAGCAAATAAAATATCTTTTGATTTTTCGAAACTAGAAAGCCCGTTTTCTCTTTATAATCCTATGCCTGGATTAAATGCTTTTAACATTAATTCTCGGAATTATTATTCTATGGACAATACAAATCGTCTGTTAGGTAACGAAATGAAGAACTATAAGAAAGACCCCATTTTTCCAGAAGTTAAAAAAGAGACTTTAGGCGAAGCTATTTTTTCAGGGATTATTGATTCAATTTTTGACTAGTAAAACCTCTTCTTTTTACTATTTTTGCCAAAAAAACTTCACAATGATTGATGTCGATTACCTTAATTTCCTTGAAAACATCCTTACTGACAACCGCAAAGAGAAATTCCTGAAAGTATTAGAAAATAGAACCAATCATTTTACTATTGCTGTCGAAGACATTTTCCAGATGCACAATACCAGTGCGGTGATGCGCAGTTGTGAAGTTTTTGGGATACAAGAACTCAATGTTATTGAGCAACGCTACGGTAAAAGTATAGATAAAGAAATAGCAATGGGCGCTCAAAAGTGGGTCGATATCAATACCTATAATAGTATAACGGACTGTGTAGACACTTTGAAAAATAAAGGATATCAAATCATAGCTACAACACCTCATGATAATGATTGCTTGATGGACGATTTTGACATTACAAAACCAAGTGCTTTGTTCTTTGGGACAGAGAGAGATGGATTGTCTGAGGAAATTTTAAAGCGTGCCGATGGTTTTCTTAAAATCCCGATGGTGGGTTTTACAGAGAGTTTGAATATCTCTGTTTCGGCAGCAATTATCATTCAAAACCTGACGAATCGATTGCGGAATTCTGATATTGATTGGCATTTATCCGAAGAAGAAATTTTAGTAAAACGTTTGGCTTGGGCCAAAAACTCTATAAAAGATATCAAACGAATAGAGGAGAGATATTTTTTAGAAAATAACAAAACTGCTTTATAAGCCGTAAAGTAATTTTACGCGGTCTATGTCGATAGGACTATCAGATGGAATTTCTAAGAAATAATCCAATTGCCATTTTTGGGTTTTCTGTGCTTGCGTATTGTTTGCCTGATCCCAAGGAGGATATACTCGAATTGCTCGCTTGCCTTCCTTTTTGCTTGTTGTTATAACGTCTCGTTCACACAGCACCGATTTTGGAAATACAAATTGACCCAGACAATTGCCTTTCCTCGTGTTAATGATAACGAGATCAATTGGATCTGTGAAGTCAAAAGGTTGAATCGGGCCTTTCTCAATTCTTTTCCACAATGTAACAAATTGTCCTGTTTTAGTTGGAGTTGTTTTTGCGTTTCTAAATGCAATGGAAACGCCGTTTAGCTGAAAAGTGGCAGCTCCATACCCAGTACTTTCGACTTCTTTTACTAACGAACTAAATTTAAAACCACAGTGATCATAAATAAGTTCCTTTGTGATAAACAAATCTTTATAAATAGTAGGAGAGGTGTTCAAAGCTATTTGATTTTAATAAGTTTCAAATATAAAAAAGACACTGTCCCGTAAAGTGTGTAAGTTAAAAAAATAGGGGTTTGCCTTTTTAATTAAAGTTGAACCCTTTTTTCAA
>NZ_JASMRH010000041.1:0-24561 GCF_041431385.1 Flavobacterium sp. Arc2
TGAAAACTACCTCGAAGTTCCGTTCCGCAGCCCGAGCCGTTCGTCCTTCGTCCTCAACTCGCGGACTGCTGCCACTTTACTTCTTTATTGTTTTCTTATGCTTTTTATTTAAGGGCGGTGTAAGGAGGTTGTAATTGAACGTTTATTGGTTAATTGCTGTTTTTTTATTTTAAGATAGTCTTTACTTTTTTCCTTGATGAAAAAAGTAACAAAAAAATCAAGCCTGAATAATTTTAAACCAAAAATCATCGGACGTATTTTTCTATTGTGACCCCAGCCGCTCGTGTTTCACACTCGACTCGGGGGTCACTCCCTGCTGCCAACGCTGAAATTTTTACCGTGATTTTGTAGCGATAAAATTATAAGAGCCGTGTGAGGAGGTTGTAATTACAAGTTTGTTTTTGATATTACTGGTCTTACGCAGTCGATTTTCGATGTCTTGTTATTATTTATGAATGTTGTTGGTTTTTTAATTCACTGATGAAGTAGGTGGGAGAGAGGCCTGTTCTGTTATTGAAAGCCCGTGTAAAGTTTTGGGTGGAACCGAAACCGGCTTCGTCACCCAATGCCTTGTTGGTGTAATTGCGGTATTTGTTCTCGCTCTTGAGTAATTCTATAATATGGTCAACCTTTAAATTACTGATATAGTCAACGGTTCCTTTGTCACGGTAGCATGCAATAATTTTTGAAGCGTATTTCATGTTGGTGTTTAGTGATGAAGCCATTTTTGCCAAAGTCATGTCTTTTTCGAGGTACTTTTTATTGCGCTCAAATTTTTCCAGATTTTTTAGAATTGCCGTAACCACTTCAAGATTAATATCGAGTTCTTTACTGGTATTGTTTAATACTAATGATTGGGCCGTATCGGGTTTGCGATTCATTAATTCTTCAAATAATCTTTTGCTTTTATAGTGTCTGTGTACCAGAAACACAATGACTATTAACATTATAGTTATTATAATGGAGACCACAACTGTCCAGTAGTGTTCTTTGTTTATTTGAGTTTGCAGTATTTTTTTGCTGTCGTATTCTTTGTATATTTTGCCTGAAAGGTATTTGTAATCCTTAAGTAACTGCTGATCTACTTTTGACAGGGTGCTGAAGTAGTATAGTTCTAATTCTTTGATGTTTTGTTCCCGATAGTAATCAATTAATAGTTCATAAGCTTCCCGTAAATCAGGGCGTATGTACTTTTGTTTTTGGAAAGCTTCATCTATCTTTTTTAAGTAGGGTACTGCCTTTTCCTGCAACTTGAGGGCCCAGTAGCTTTTGCCTATGTAAAAATAGGCCGTCGTTTCGTTTGTAAAGTCTTTATTCTCTTTCAAAGCAGGCAGTGCCTTTGTCAACTTCTTTATTGCGTCAGGATAATTGTGTTTGAAATATTGATTTACGCCTTCGGAATGGATGAAGTAGGATTGCATTTCGAGGTTTTTAAAACGCAGGCCCTCGCTCAGGCCTGTCTGGTTCATCTGGCTGCATAACTTATATTTGCCTATGCGATTGTAAGAAAGCCCTAAAGAGTGAAGTGTATTCAGATATGCACGGCTATTTTCTTCCTTGAAATACCCAAGACATTCTTTAAATAATGCTACTGCCTCATCGTAAAATCCAAGGTAATATTTGATCTGAGCAATGCCATATTTTACTTTGTAAATTTGGTATTGGTTGTTTGTCTTCGAAATGTATTTATCTGCTATCAGGTAATTGTCAAGTGCTTTCATGTGTTCTTTACGGTCATAATACACTGCTCCTCTAGTCATGTACGCTGCTCCGATTAATGCCATGTCGGCTGTCCGTTTGGCAGCTATCAGCATACTATCGGCATATGTAAGCCGTAACTTTTTATCGTTTTTATAAATTAATACTTTATATGCTAACGCCATTTTGTCGAAGTTTCTATCCCTTTTTGCTTTAGCTAACCATGACTTGGCATATATCCGTTCTTTGATACTGTCCTTTTCCTCATAAAGTATGTTGTTGCTAAAATATTCATAGTCTTTAGTTGAAAGACTATCCGGAATAACAAAATTCCTTTGTTGTGTATACGCGTAATTATAAAAGCATACCCATAATAATATAAGCAGGTGTTTTTTTGTCATATTCCTAAGAGATTGGCACTTATTGATTAGAAATCACAAGGTTAATATATCTCAATACACTACTCCTGCAAAATAAATGTAACTAAAATAACTATACAGACGCAAGAATTTACCTAGTAAATAATCTTATTGTCTTTTTCAGGGTAACTATCTGAATATTGGTTGCTTATTGAAAATTGTAGTGTGTTCAATTCGGGAATTACATATTGTAGATTCCCGAATTGAACAGTGGTTGGCTTGCAGGAGGGGAAAGGTCCCATTAGTTTTGCCCTGAATTCAAACGGTTTTGTTATGAGCAAAACCACCATCAAAATTGTTCAGATTATCCCGGGAGAAATGAACTGATTAAAAAGTAATCAGTAACATTTAAAACATTATCAAAGATGAAAAAATTCTATTTAGGTTTTAGTACATTAATTTGTTTATCGGTTCTATTTGCGCTTGCTTCCTGTACAATCGATAGTCCTCTTTTAGAGGGTGATACGATAGGCATGTCAGATGCGAAGAAGGAGAATTTTTATTATACTCCCAGAAAAGGGGATACAGTGCTCGTTACGGAAAGTTTAACGGCTAATACAGTCACAAAGGAGGAAGAAGATATTATTGATCCAGACTGGAAAATACTTATCGGCCATATTACTGGTGGTACTGGAAGTAGTAACTAGACATAAAAATCATACACATTACTATGGTAGTTATTATTACAGTATGATTTTTTTGCAATCAAAGCTAGAAGGCTGCTCATTTTAGTGTGAGCAGCTTTTTTTTTAATTTTCATCTGCATCATCCATGCGAATTGTGAGTTTGTTTTTGAGTGTATTCATAAATTTTGTCCTATCGGATTTCCTGTTGCGGATTTCCAAAAAAACCCTATTGAATTGGCCCAATTCGATTTCTAAAAAAGACTCGAAAAAGGTTATGACTTCTTTGAGTCCTGTGGCTCCATTATTAAAAACGCCTTCTGAATGCAGTGCATAAATTAATTCTATCAAATCTACTTTTGATCCTGTCCATTTTAGGCTTTTAGAGAGTGGGGAAGGCGATTGTGTTGTTATTGGCTTTCTTTCTAGTTTTTCTATTTGTACTTCTAGAAAATTTTTTATCTCATCGTTCGCTATTATGCGAGCCATCTTATAGTCATGAGAGGTTGCGAATCGATGGTCTATTTCAAAATAAACACTGTCCATCATTAATTTTAGGTCGTGTTTTTTGCGTATATAATATTTGTTATCAAGACAATTATTAGCCGTGCGGCAGTAGCGGTAAAACTCCTGGTTTTGTTTAAAGAAAACTTTTAATTTAAGAAGTTCTGCGTTATAATATTTAGCTATTGTTTTATGGGAGCCCAATGGCTTGTTGGTTTCTATAGTATAGATTTCGCTATAGTAAATCAGTTTAGCCGCAAACTTCGGTTTGATGTCGCGAAAGAATTCTATTTCTTCTTTCTTGTTCAACGATTTGTATTTTATGAAAAAGGATTTTAGTCTCTCTAAGGCATTAACGCTACTTTTAATGGACAATTCAGCCGATTGAATTGGATTTTCTGTTTGCAGATGGATTATTTTTAATTGCTGCTCTAATTGGGACATCAAGGATTCAGAAAATAATTTCATTGAAGCGGTTTAAGATTTACAAATTGACTTACTTGGTAATTGAATTGTTCTGTAAATCTATTTGATGGTGACTACCTTTGCAAATGGAGTGGTGTGCGATTCCCGAATTGAATAGTGAAATTCCCGAATTGCATACTTTGTTTTTTGTACTACTGCGGTAAACCAGCTTTGTATTTACCGCAAAAATGCGGTGATAAATTGAAATAATCAGCCCATATTAGTTTATTTCCGGTATTGTAGATAAAAGATACTGGTTCGAGGTTGAGAGAGCTCGAAGAGTAGGATTAATAGCTTAATATGAAAAGAAATTGCTACAATGAAGTACTTCGAATACTACCTGAATTCTAATAGACATGTTAACAACTGTGTTGATAAAAATTCTAAAATGTTAGAAGTGAAAAATTGCACAAAAACAGTGATTTTTTGGTATTAATGGGGTGGCTATTGCGTATTTTATTGTAAATAATGCATCGTTTCTAGCATTATGGGGTACACTGCATATTTTCTTCATTAAGATTTATATTTGTAACACTAATGAACATCATTAGCACATATAAAAAAACCAAAAGTTGGAGCTTTTGGTTTTAAGTGGATTTGTTCAATCCTTATTTTCGGTCATATGAAAATACTATATTTAATTTGTGGGTCTTTGATTGTATCACAGGTCACACACCTTGTCAAGGAAGTACGAAAACTTGTTCTTGCTTGTAAGAAGTAATTTTTTTTTAAACCACTAGACCTTTTCTCAGGTTCTGGTGGTTTCTTCTTCCATACAAAAGTAATAAAATATATTACTAAATAACATAATATGTTACTTTAACAGTAGATGAACAAGTCGTCGAGCGGGTTTATAAAGATATTCACGGTAAAATTCAGGAGACTTTTATTGTATTTACGGTTTTAAAGTACTAAAAAAAAGCAAAGTCATGAGACTTTGCCGAGCAGGATCTAGACCTCGAAGAACAGGTTTATAAGGGCTGAATACATTTGTCCTTTCTGTTATGGGAATCTATTATGTTAATTGTATAATCTTGATTTTTTATTAATTTCGTTTCTTTAAGAATGTTTAAAAGGTCAACTTCTACCTGCATTGTTTGGCCGTTTTCAGAAGTTGTAATCTTATCTTCTTTTGAAATCGCAACCAATATTTGTCGATCTTTATTCTTACTAGCTTCCTTTAATAGTTCTTGTAAATCAGCAGAAGCAATTGCATGCTGTCCTGGTTCGTCAAGTATTAAGATTCCAAGATGAAGTTCAGCTTTTACTAGTAATGTCATGTAGAATGCCCATTGCGCACGAATAAAATCACTTGCTGACGAAAGCAGGCGAATAGGTTGTGCTGTAATAGTACCTACATTAACTACAGGGAAAAGCTTATTGGATTCATCTTGAGAAATATAAATACGTGAAAGTATTTCTTTTGAATAACCAAATTTTTCTAAATATTTAATAAACTGATTTTTAAAATCTTTAATCTTTTCTTGATCAAGTTCAAAGTGACGCTTTAATACTTCTTTCCTAGATCTAATTTTTGCCAGCTTTTTCGAGATTTCAGTTAGGTCGGATTTGAACCTGTTAAATTGGTGACCGATCTTTACCATTTTTTCAAGTTCAAATTTTATTCGCATTTCTTCACTGATACTTATTCTAGACGGAATTCGTGAATCGTCCAGTAATTCTTGATCTAGCATTGACAAAATATTTTTTAATTCTCTAATCTTTTCGTGGTAATAAGTGACAATCTTATCAAAGCGACCATTGAGGTTTTGCGAACTTTTTAGATAAGATTCATATAAGCTGCGCTCAGATTTATAAAAATATATGGATTTGGAACTGTTAATTTTATCAATATTAGTAAACTGTATATCAGGATTAGTTAGTAGTGAAGAATTACACACAGGACAATTTTCTACAGCGCCAACATGAAATGATTTAAGCTGATTAAGTTTATTAATCCCTTCCAAAGCTTCAATTTCCCTATTTAAATGCTCAACTGTAATTTGATAGTTTTTTATCTTGACCTCTTCATTAATTTGCTCATCTCTTACTTTCTGTAATTCCTTATTTAGATAAACTAATTTTTTACTGGTATCGTTATGCTTTATGAGGATTTCGCTACTTGTTATTTTTGAAGTATCCAATGTGTTCTTTAATGCCAGGTCACGATCTTGTATCATAAGATCTGATATTATTTTGTTTAAAGTGCTGTAATTTCCCTTGGTGTCTCTAGTTTGCAGATCAAGCTTCAAAATTTTTGCTGGGGAAAGTTCCGCTGTGAATGTTTCCGCAAGATTAGCGGTCAATAGATTATAATATGATGTGATAGTTTGAAAAGTTTCGACAGTATTTGTCCAAACAGTTTTATATTCTTTCTCACGCTGCTTCAACTTATCGAGTTCAAACTCTTCAATAAGTCCGCTAAGACCTAAGGTATATTCTACGATCTTCTGCTTGGCTTTTTTAGTATTAAAAACTGGAATTTGAGCGAAGAAATCTGACCAGCCTTTTGTTTGCTCTACAAATGAACTCGCAAATATCTGCTGTAAATAAAGAATTTTTTGTGTTGTTCCATCTTCATCTGCAAAAAGAGGAATTGCGATATTTGAAAAATCAGAAAGCCAGCGATAAAAACCATCAGCATGATCTGTATCACCTGCCGCATGAATAAATTTTTCTTCCGCTAAGCCATCATTGACTTGAACATTTATTAAATTAGTATCTTCTGTGTACGGTGATTTTATAACTCTCTTAATTATAGCTACTTCTCCTTTCTCATTACTTATATTTAGTTGTGCATAAGATTCAAAAACACTAAAATTTTGGTTGTTGTACTTAAAGCTGGTCTTTAAACATTCCTTTAAACCATCTGAATTACCGTAGCTAGCCAACTGTTCCATACCAAGGCAATAGTAAATGCATGACAAAACCGTAGATTTACCACTAGAATTGTCCCCTGAAAGAATATTTAGACCAGAACTAAAGATGTAGTCAAATCCAAAATTATTTCCTGAAGTATCAGTGACTAATGCTTTAATTGAGTGAATTTTTATCATTACTTACCAGATTAATTGTTGTTTTTTAAGTTCGCTTAAACTAACGGCTTTGCACCATTGTAAAATTTCGTTTCGGATATCGGGCATTATATCGTTATCCTCCATGTCCTTGACTACCAATAATCCTGAACTGCTTAAGCTAAAACTAATTGTACCGCTGCTTTCCTTAATAATTAGATATTTTTTTTCATGAGACAAAATTATGTTTTTGCGTAATGCTCCAGAGATTTCCCATGGAGAAGAAAGTAAAGTAGACAATTTATTTACAGAAATATTTTTTTTCACCACATCTAAAATAAATGCGATCTTTTTTAATGGTATTGAAAGCGTTTTTCCATTTATTGAGTATTTAATGATAAGCAATATCATCAAAATATTAATCTGATCATTGTCCTGATAACCATCAAGAATTTTGATTTTGTTTCCCTTTATTATTACTTTATCACTCATTTGCTAAAATACTTAAACTGCAATCTGCAATCCATTCACTAATTCCGTAAAATGCCAATAACTTTACATCCGAAGCAGAAAAAACTGTGCCGATACATTCACTCAGGTAATTTTCATATTCATTTTTAATATTTGTAACGCCAAGACGAGCTTCCGATTTATTATCGGCGTAAATATTTTTATCTTCGAGATCATAAACTTTATATGCGTTTTTATACAAAGTAAAGAGTTGTTCATTATTACTTAACTCTGCTGTTATATAAGCTTTTCCAAGAAGCAGTTTTTTAATGATAAGCCTTTTATTTATTTCTAATTGATCTTCGGCGTATACATTTGGAAGTTTACTATTTATATATATTAGTTGCGGTTTGTTAATATCGTTATTCTCCCATTCCGTAATTGCGTTCTCATCTATTGTATCAAAGATAGCATCTAAGGAGCTTTTGCTAAGATTTGGATCAAAATTTAATTCCTCAGAATCCATTATTGGAAGTTCAATTCCTAAAGGCTTAAGTGCGGATAGAGCTGATACACTTACAAACTGAATTTGGCCATCATCACCTTTATTTGGAATTTCGACTATAACACCGGCACATATGAGTTTCTTATGATTTTCAATAAAAAGACCAGAACCCGACCATCCGCCCAACCAATCACTACCGGAACTGTAAGTGTTGTTAGTTAAAAGACTCCTATCAATACTACATAGAAAGTGATGATCAATTCTTTCACAAACTGAATTAAAACATAATTTTTTGTGTGTTACTGAACTTGTAGAGCTTTCATATCTTCCTCGAAACATTAATGAATGTGTTGGGTTTTTTGGAATTGTACAAAATATGGGGCAGGAGAAACTTCCAAGAGATGATTTACAATCTAATTTAAGAACTATAATATCATGTAGCTTTGCAAAGTCATGATCACCCAACAACTCTAAAATTGGGTGCGCGACACCAGTATGGTCTACTACGTTCCAATTTTGGAGGGTCGGAGATTGGTCAAATTTTTTTCCAAACAAATTATGACTCGCTGTCAAACACAGTAGATCTTCTTTCCAAGGGAAAATTACCGAACTTCCAATGAATCGATCTGCTATATGAATAAGACCCGTGGTAACATTTAAATTAGAAATGTTCATTCTTCTGGAAATTTTAGATTTTGAACTGATTGAAAATTAAAATTAAGTGTCTCTTGTTCTTCGAGCGTTAAGAGTTTATTCAAAGGCAAGGGATAGTTCGAATAAATTGTTATCTGGTCCTCGTTTGAAACACGTCCGAAGGTACTAATTAATATTAAAGTTTCTCTCGAAGGATGGTAATAAGGTCCGCTACTGTCAGTTGATATTAAATATTTTGAGCATTTGATTCTTTCCAGTAAGTCTTGAGTTGTATTGTGCTTGGAGCCGTGGTGGCTTACCTTGAATAAATCAACTTCCAGAGGCTTCTCTTTTGTATGACCTCGTCGTTCCAATTCTTCACATATTAGCTTTGGATTAGCATCACCTAAAAATAAAAGTCGATTATCTTGGTATTCTAATATAAAAGCTACAGACGTAGCATTTAGGAGATCGGTTTCCCAGTTATGAGGTAAAGGTTGATTGGATAGGATTTTGTCTATATCCATTAATGGTTCATCTCGTGTGGCTACTTTGTTGTCAACTTGCTTTCTTCTGTTCTCATATTCCTGATAAATTTCATTTGCTGTCCATTTTTCCACCAGTTTTTCAATGACTTCTGTCCTTGGGGACAGTATTAGTAGATTTAGTCCATGAATATGTATTAAATCATCATTTGTTTCATTTATATAAATGGGTAAGGACTTTATGCCGCGTGCCAGCAGCAGCTGTTCAAGTTTTACTCCATGTTCAACTCCTACTAGATTTGAATCTGATGGTGCTAAAATAAGCTGTGGAGTATTCATATAAACTATTGCGGAAGGAGAAAATGGATGCTGTTTATCACTTAACCACTTGAAAAAACCTCCAACATGGTCGTAATCTACGTGAGTTACAATAATAGCATCTTCCTTGTCGAAATTTTGAATATTGGCCTTAATATAACGATATGTACTTTTGTTTCCAGCATCAATCAGCAACCGATGTGGACCCTCTTCGTCCCAGGAAAGCAAAAAACTATCACCTTTTCCTGCCTGAAAACAATCCAGTTTTAACATTTCAAGTAATTAAAGTAAGTAAATTGATTAAAGTACACATGGTGCATAATGTAAGAATTGGTTTAGGGTTAAAAATATAATAAAAAGTTTAATTACAATTTACATTGTATAAGTTTGTAAAATCTTCGTCAATTATGCATAGGTATATTTTAGGTTCTGTCGCATCTAAAGATAAGTTTTATCTAAAGATATTTTTAAATTACGATTAACTATAAAATAAGATTAACTACAAAATAAGATTAAACATATACATCTTTTTTAAAGTAGTAATTTTATTTATACATTCATCTTCGGTCGTAAATAAAAGCTTTTTAAGTTATACTCACAATACCTACATTTAGTGATATTTGACTTAAATTAAAAACATAATAGAATGCTTATGCAGATATAATTATATGTAAAACAAAAAAAGACACCTTTCAGCATCTTTTTATCACATTCATTATTGACGAACGTTAAGGGGCAATCCAATCAAAGTTGATAAGATGCGCTAAATTGTCTGTCAATTTATTATCGGGACTTGATCTTAAATACTTTCCGTTGTTACCATTGATAACTTGTACTGTTTCGCCAATTTTCCATACTGCATTAGAATAATTCCATATCCATGTGACTGCGCTGTTACTATTTACTTCTAAAAGTGCTACAGCTTGCGCTTTAGTTTTCTTTGTAGCTCTTGTAGTGCCAGTATCAGTTACAGTGTGAAATGCATAATGAGTAATTATACTGTTTGTATCCTTCCAAATACCAGAAATTCTGTAATTTGCCATAATATATATTTTTTTGTTATTGTAAAATTACATGCTAAATTTTTAACTTCTTTACGGTTTTCCATAACTAACAAAAATATTTAATGTAAAACTAATACTACACTAGTATAATTACCTGTTTTAAAAATGTTTTTTCTATTCAATTATTTTGTTAATTTTAATAATGTAGTTTTACATTATTAAAAAAACAGCAAGTGATGTTACGAGTACCTGTCGAGAAATTTAATTTTCCACAATACGAAGATGAAGATGTAATCAGAGCGTGGCAATGGTTTATGTCTTTTATTTCGCCAATAGATTGGCAAAAAAGAAAAGCAGCCATAGAAAGTAGAATTACTATGGAATTTAAGGAGACAGTGCCTTTTTCCGAGCCTTTGACGGAAGGTACTTTGCTAGTTGTCAAAGACGATGTAATTGGGTGGTATTTATATTTATTGGATATGCTTATAAATGAACCACACAAGTATGAGAATTTCCAAGGTGCTAGAATTGTACCTGTTTTTAAACGATTAGGTATAGACTTAGATTTATTGAAGGCGATTAACGGAATTGAGACAAGAGTAAAATCTTTGATGAAAAAGCGACGATTAGAAGCTGATGCCATTCTTTTTGAAATAACTAGTGCATTATTATGGGCTAGAAACGGATATGAAGTTGCTTTTCTTGAAGAAAAAAATGAAGGTAAGACTCCTGATATTTTGGCTACTAAAGGAGATAAATCATGGTTTATTGAATGTAAAAGACAATCAAAAACTGCTGATTATACTTATAGAGAAACTTATAAAAGGCAGAAAATGGTTTCCTACATCAGTAATTATCTAATTAAAAAAAATATTTTATTAGACATCATCTTTCATGTCGAACTGGAAAGTTTACCTGATACCTTTTTAAAAGAAATTTTAGATCAAAAAATACAAAACCCCGTTATAGGTAAAATTGTTTCCAATGCGCAAGTAGATATTTGGCTTGACTTTGTAGACATTACTGAAATTAAAAAACATTTAGTAAAATACTATGTAAAAAATAATTCCCCAATGCTAAATACCTTAATAGGGAAAAAGCCAGTTGATAATAGGGGATTCACTTGTGGTATTTTTGCTGATTTTTTCAGAGTGGGAGATGGAGAAGTTAACAATCTGTATATCAGAGATGTTGAAAATGCTTTTGGTGTATATTGGAGCTGTGATGCAAACGAATCTATAGAGGCTAAAGCAAGAGATATAAAAAGTCATGTTTATAAGGCCATGCAACAATTTGACTCTGAAGGTACAGCAGTTATCCATATCGGTATGGAAACTTTTGACGGACCAGATGTTGAAAAGGCTAGATTCGAAAAAATTAAGGAAACAATTGAAAAAATAGATCCTACAAAAACTAACTTGAGATGGATTTTTTGTAACTTTTTTCAAGCCTATTCGCCTCCAGACCAAGATTGGGTATTTGATGAAACGGTTTCAACTATGACATCATACGCTACACAAGACGCACCTATCGAAACCAAATTAATGATAGTACCCGAGAATGTAGATAATTCCAAGTACTTAAATCACTGGAATAGACCACTACCATAAAAAAAACTACCTATTGATTGTCAGAGAAAGAAGCTGATACGTAAAAATAAAAAAGATGCCTAAGCATCTTTTCATTTCTTACCTCTAGTTCTCCAGCTATCTTTATAAAAATAATCTCTCATGGACTCATAAAACTTACCTCGCAGGTAAAGACCTAAAACCCATATCACGATTAACCCTATAATTTCATACCACTTCATTTGTTGTACTCTTAAATATAAAGTATGCAATAAATGATTTTGTATTTTAGAATGCTATGCAATTCGGGAATTTCAATATGCAATTTGGGAGTATGTATAGACATAAAAAAAGATACTTCTTAGCATCTTTCATATTATAGTGGTTTATCTGGCCAAAAATCTTTGGGAGAACATTCTAGAATTTTAGCTATTTCGTTTAGATGTTTAATATTATATTTAGCCCTTTTTGATGGAGCTTCAATATCTGATATAAAAGTTGTACTCTTACCTATAGCTAAGGATAAAGAAACTTGGCTTAGTCCTTTCCCTTCTCTAATTTCTTTGACTCTTATAATTACAAAGCGTTCTATTTCATCAAGTGATTCATGCATATTTACAAATTGACTTAAAATAGAAATAAAAAACTAAGGACTATAGTCCTGTATTTGAAATATTTTATTATATTTGTTTTATCATTACGAGTATGTAATGTATTTTTGCGATTCTTCATGTAAAAAACATTTGAAGCATTCGCTTTGAATCTCGTTATCAAAAACTGGTAATTTTAGCACACGAGATGATAAGTACGATGCTCACGTCCCATGGCGTGGGCTCACTTATTCGTGTGCGGGTATACCAGTACCTTGATAGCGTTTAAGCTGAGTTCCATGCCATTTTTTATGCTCTATATTTTGGTAATTACTCCACTTCATTCTTAGCGCTTTATCTTCATTTTTATAGTCTCGCAGCAGTTTAAACCGCTAAAACTTGTATGCCTATGATTGAATAAATGAATACTCAATATAAAATACCTGCACCGAAAGGTCCATTGAATAATCGCCTAGTTAATTTATTTTGAATTTGTTAGTAAAAGGTGCAGGCTTGTTTTTTTATTTTAAATGCAGAGCAAAGAAGATAGAATAAAGAACATAGAACAAAGAATAAAGAAAAAAGATTAGAGAATAAAGAACAAAGAACCAAGAGCAAAGAGCAAAGAATAAAGAAAATAGATCCACTTATTGAAAATAACAAATGACCAAAACCTAAAACCCATGACCCAAATCTATCTTTTAACCCCCAAAAATTAATAATATGAAATACTACAGACAAATTCAAGCAGCATTAATAGTGGCATTAATAATACTGATATGCCTTTGGCTTTATGGTTGAAGCTACAAGAGCAAAGAATAAAGAAAATAGAATATAGAGCAAAGATGCAGTAAGTGTTTTTTTATTTTAAATGTTGAATTGCTTCGCCTGTTCGCTATCGCTCGGGTTTAAATTTTAAATGGAGAGCAAAGAAAATAGAATAGAGAAAAATAGATAAGAGAATTAATCCAATAAAAATCATGCCTATGAATTAAGAACTAACAAAAAAAGGCCCTCTGACTGTCTCGACAACTGAAAAGAGGACCATCGCTAACAAAACTAACGTTTCAATTAACTATACCAATATTATGAAAAAATATTCATTTTACAAGGGTGGTTCGGCTTTTTGGTACCTGATTATTTTCGGGTTCTCCTTAAGCTACACCCCAGCTTCAGCTAACAAAGTACTGAGGCCAATGCATTACTTACTACAACAAAACCAAATAAGCGGTACTGTAACTGATGGTGTCAATCCTCTAGCTGGTGTGACTGTTTCCATAAAAGGAAAAGCTACTTCCGCGACTATTTCCGACTTTAACGGGCAATACACCCTCACAGCATCCCCGGACGATACTTTAGTCTTTAGCTTTATGGGTTTTTTAACCACTACGGAGTCCATAAATGGACGTAAAACACTAAACGTACAATTACAAGAAGATGCTACCCAATTGCAGGAAGTTCACATCAATGCGGGTTATTATAGCGTAAAAGAAAGTGAACGTACGGGCAGTATTGCTAGAATTACGTCAAAGGATATAGAGACGCAACCTGTGACTAATGTGCTTGCAGCAATGCAAGGGAGAATGGCAGGGGTTGATATAACACAACAGACAGGAACGCCAGGTGGAGGCTTTGACATTAGAATTCGCGGACTGAACAGTTTACGCAGTAGTGGTAATGCGCCATTGTATATTATTGACGGAGTACCTTATTCCTCTGATGCTATTGGTAGTTTTTATACTTCGAGTACGACACCAAGGCAAACAAGTCCGCTTAATAGTATTAACCCCGGTGATATTGAAAGTATCGAGGTACTTAAAGATGCCGATGCCACCGCTATTTATGGTTCACGGGGTGCTAATGGGGTTGTACTGCTCACCACCAAAAGAGGGAAGGAGGGCACTACTCGATTTACTGGTTCCGTTTCAAGCGGTTTTGGACAATTGACCCGCTTTATGGATTTGATGCATACGCGAGAATACTTGCAAATGCGTAGGGAAGCGTATGCCAATGACGGCATTGTGAGCTATCCTGCAGATGCGTATGACGTAAACGGTAGCTGGGATCCTAGTCGAGAAACCAATTGGCAAAAGGAACTTATAGGAGGTACCTCCAATTATACTACAGTACAATCCTCGGTTTCTGGAGGCTCAGCACAAACACAATTTCTACTTAGTGGGAATTACAGCAAAGAGACTACGGTTTTTCCGGGTGATTTTAAATATCTTAAAGGCAATATGCATGTGAACCTCAACCACGCCTCAGAAAACAAAAAGTTCCGAATTAATTTTAATGGTGGTTACACAGCGCAGGATAATTTTCTGCCACCATCGGATTTTACGAAAGAGGCGATTACGATCGCCCCGAATGCTCCAGCGCTGTATGATGCTGCAGGAAATTTGAATTGGGAAAACAACAGTTTTAATAATCCGCTAGCTAGTCTTGAAGGAAAATTTAAGAGCCTTACGTATGATCTAATTACCAACTCATTGTTATCCTATGAATTGACTGACGGACTGGTATTGAAATCGAGTTTTGGATACAGTGACCTGAGGCATAGTGAAATTAATAGCCAGCCCTATACGATTTATAGTCCCGCTTATGGATTGGGCAGTGATGCATCGTTTGTTTTTGACAACAATACCAACCGACAATCGTGGATTATTGAGCCTCAACTGTCCTGGAATAGAAAGATTGGCCACGGAAAAATTGATGCATTGATGGGCGGTACTTTCCAAGATCAAAGTAGTAATCAACTTGTAACTATGGGTTCTGGATTTTCCAGTAACAGCCAGATGGATAATCCTGGTTCAGCTGCTAATTATAGCGTCCTGAGCAGTAATCAAACTATTTATAAATATCAAGCGTTTTTTGGCCGTGCCAATTTTAACTGGATGGAACGCTATATTGTGAATGTCACTGGACGCAGGGATGGTTCGAGTCGTTTCGGTCCAGGTAAGCAATTCGCCACTTTTGGTGCAGTGGGTGCTGCATGGCTTTTTGGTAATGAAGCTCTTATTAAGAAGCATGTGGGATTTGTAAGTTTTGGAAAACTCAGGGGTAGTTATGGAACGACAGGAAATGACCAGATTGGGGATTACCAGTATCTAGATACTTATACTAGTTCAGGAAATATCTACCAAGGTATTAGCGATCTTAGTCCCTCCCGATTGTTTAATCCGAATTTTGGATGGGAGACCAATACCAAATTGGAATTTGCGGTGGAGACGGGTTTTTTTAACGACCGTATTTTTACCACTTTTGCCTGGTACCGCAACCGCTCCTCTAATCAGCTTGTGGGGACTCCGCTACCTGGTACTACCGGTTTTACGTCAATACAATCGAACCTTGATGCCAGGGTACAAAATACAGGTGTTGAAATTACTATCCGTACTGTAAATATTAGCCATTCGACTTTTAGTTGGGTTAGTAGCCTGAACTTTACCCAAGCTAAGAATGAACTGCTGTCGTTTCCTAGTCTTGCAGGTTCTCCGTATCGCAATCAATATGTTATTGGACAGCCTTTGAATATCACGAAGGTATATCATTCCACCGGTCTTAACCCGCAGACGGGTGTTTATCAATTTGAGGATGTGAATGGTGATGGGGTTATTACAGCGGCCGATGATCGAAAAACGATAAAGAATCTTAATCCACAATATTATGGTGGATTGCAAAACCAGCTGCATTATGGTCCTGTTCAATTGGATTTCCTTTTCCAGTTTGTGAAACAAGAAAATTTCAATACCACTTTTATGTTTGGTATGCCTGGGATTATGAGTAACCAGCCGACTGCAGTGCTGGATCATTGGCAAGAGCCTGGTGATTTAGCCCCTTACCAAATTTATAGCAGTGGTATCAAATCTGCCATACAGCGAGCCAATACCCGACATGCTCAGAGTGATGCGGGTATTAGCGATGCGTCCTATATCCGCCTAAAAAATATCTCGCTTTCCTATGACGTGCCTGAGCGATGGACTAAAAAGATGAAATTGAGGTTCAGCCTTCAGGGACAGAATATGTTAACCTTTACCAAATATAAAGGGGCTGATCCTGAGTTTAGGACAGCGGGTTTTCTGCCCCCCCTGCGTATTTATACCAGCAGTTTGCAAGTTACTTTTTAACCTAAAAAATATCGTAATGAAAAACAATACTAGATTATCTGGCTACAGGAGGCTTTGTAATGCCTTGACTTTGAGAATTGCGCTGTTTGCGGTTATCAGTTCGTGTGTTATTTCTAGCTGTGACAATTTTACCGAAGTTGGATTGCCTGCTTCACAGCTTACCGCTGCTGCTGTTTTTGAAGATAAAGCCACAGCTAATGCAGCTATGACTGATATTTATTCTAAAATTCGTGATAACGGATTACTTACCGGATCGTTGTTTGGACTTTCGAACCAGTTGGGGTTTTATTCCGATGAACTTGAATTGTATGGCGGTGAAACCAATTTTTATAATAATGCTTTATTGCCTTCTGGGAGTGAGGTCAGCGAATTGTGGAACAGCAGTTATAACCAAATTTATGCCGCCAATGCAGTTTTTGAGGGCGTGGAAAATTCAGTTTCTCTACCAGTAGCCGAAAGAGACCAACTGAAAGGAGAGGCGCTTTTTGTACGCGCACTGCTTCATTTTTATTTGCTGAATGCATTTGGAGATATCCCCTATATCCGTACCACCAATTATGAACACAATAGGGTGGTGGAGCGAATGACTGAAAATGAAGTTTATGTGCTCCTTAAAGCAGATTTGGAACAGGCGATTTTTTTATTGCCTGAGAATTATATCAGTGAAGAGCGGGTGCGTCCCAACAAATGGACAGCCGAGGCTTTGTTAGCAAGAGTCAATCTTTATATGCAGTTGTGGGACGAAGCATCGAATGCGGCATCGGCGGTACTCAATCAATCGGAGCTTTATTTTTGGGAGGCCGATCTCGACAAAGTATTCCTAAAAGAAAGCACTGTAACGCTTTGGCAGCTTATGCCCAAGATATTGGGTGACAATAGCCAGGAAGCGGAAACTTTTAGTTTTATCAGCGGTCCGCCACCGATGTCGGCATTATCAAACTCTCTAATGGATTCATTTACCGCAGATGACCAAAGAAAAACACATTGGACTACCCCTGTAACTGACGGTACAGCTGTTTGGTATCATGCTAGTAAATATAAAGCAATTGGTAATACTGGAAGTGCTATGGAATATTCGATCCTATTCCGTTTGGCCGAACAATACTTAATTCGGGCAGAGGCTAGAGCACATCAAGGTGATCTGATTGGCGCCAAGGAAGATCTCAATAAAATCAGACATACAGCGGGATTACCGGACACGGAAGCCACAACCGGTGCTGCGCTCCTTGATGCTATAATCTTGGAGAGAAGGCTGGAGTTTTTTACTGAGTTAGGGCACCGTTTTTTTGATCTAAAAAGAACAGGGAGACTTGATGCTGTTTTATCACCATTAAAAGCAGGGTGGAATTCTACCGACCTAAATTTTCCGATACCTGAATCTGAACTATTGCTAAATCCTAATCTTTCACCGCAAAATGCTGGATATTAAAACTGATACCATGAAAAAAAGATTTATTGCCTATCTGCGTTTTATACTCCGGGTTATAGGTTTTTATTTTTTGTTAATTTCCTGCCCAAGTATTGGGCAGGGGAAACAAAAAAAGCAACTCACCGCAGCAGATTACCAGCTGTGGAGTACGTTACGAGCCAAAAAAATTTCGAATCAAGGGAATTGGGCGAGTTATCAGCTGCAGTATCAATCAAAGAAGGATACTTTGTTTGTAAAAAATACAAAAGGGGATAGGGTTTATACTTTTCCACGCGGTTTTGAGGGGGAGTTTAATGGTGAGACTTGGTTTGGCTGTAAAATGCAGGATACACTTGCTTTGCAAAATTTAGTAACTGGAGATTTACACTACACTCCAAACGTAAGTAGTTTTGCTTTCACCAAAAATGGGAAATACCTGTTGCAATTTTTAAAGGTAGCTGAAAATAAAAGCGAACTGATTATTAAAGATATGAAGGGAAGAATAGTACAACGGATTGCTGATATGAGTAGCTGGAAATTTAATACTACGGGGAATGCATTGGTTTTTTGTGAGGATTTGGTTGATAGTTACTCTGTTGGGATGTTGCAGTTGGGAACAACTATTGTGGAACGCACTATTGCCACCGATAGCAATAATAGATTCCAGAACCTTAGCTGGAAAGGTAAAACGATTGCTTTTATGCAAGCTGGAGACCAGAATGCGAAATTATTTTGCTATACTACCGATGATAAAAATCTAGTTAGTTTTGATCCAGAATTGCGGGAAGGTTTTCCTCCAGATATGCAAATTTCGTTGGACAATGGTTCTATTCTGCTATCCGAAGAGGGTGAACGCATCTTTTTTGGACTAAAGGAAAAACCTATTGCTGTAGATAGTACGGCAGGGACAGTTCAGATCTGGAATGCATTGGATAAGTTGCTTTATCCCAATAAGAAGCTTATTGGAGCAGCTGCACTTCGTGATAAGTTAGCAGTTTGGTGGCCTAAGAGCAACCGTTTTTTACAAATTACCAACAAAATACTGCCATCTGGAGCCTTAAATGGGGATTTTAATTATGCTATAACTTATGATCCGATTGCTTACGAGCCGCAATCTAATTACGATGGGGTACGTGATATTTATATTACTGAATTGTTGAGTGGAAAAAGAAAACTGATTCTTGAAAAGCATTCCGGCGATATTATGACACTATTGATGTCTCCAGACGGGAAATATATTTCATATCCTAAGGCTGGAAGTTGGTGGGTTTATGATATTGCTAAAGGAACGCATACGAACATTACTAAAAATTTGGAAATGTCTTTTTTTAACGAACAGTATGACCGGCCGAGTGATCCAATGGCTTATGGGAATCCAGGTTGGACTGCCACCGACCAATCGATTCTTTTGTATGACGAATTTGATATTTGGGAATTGTCCCCTGATGGTTCTTCAAGCATCCGGTTGACTCGCGGTAGGGAAGAGGGAATCAGTTTTAGAATTAAGCCGCTAAACGTCGAGCAAGAAACTAAAACGGATGCCTATGAACTGCGTACAGGACGGTTTCATACTAATGGGCAATTTATCCTGGAAGCAGATGAAAAAAGTACGGGATCGAGCGGTTACTACTTATGGAGCATGAAGAGCGATGTAAAGCCATTGGTTTGGGCTGCCAAGAAAACAAACCAATTTATCAAAGCTGCTAAGAGAGATGCATTTTTGTATGTGGAGCAAAGCTATGAATGCGCTCCGAGGATTTTATTCCAGTCTGATTTTAGAGCTCCTGCGAGGGAGTTGGTTCAAAGTAATCTACAACAGCAGCATTATTATTGGGGAAAAGTGGAGCAAATTCATTATACTGTTAATGGGAAAGTACTATCAGGAGTGCTTATTTATCCAGCGGATTATCAGGTGGGGAAGCTCTATCCGATGGTAGTCCAAATCTACCAGCGGCAATCGCAATATCAGCATGATTATGTAAATCCCAGTGTCTTTGAACAGGGGGGATTTAATATCAGTAATTTTGCCACACAGGGATATTTTGTCCTGCTTCCTGATATTGTCTATGAGTTGGGTGAAGTAGGGAAATCGGCTACATCCTGTGTGCTTGCGGCAACCGAGGCGGTAATTGCAAAGGGTTTAGTTGATCCGTCTAAGATTGGCCTTATTGGGCATTCTTTTGGGGGGTATGAAACGGATTTTATGATTACGCAAACGGATCGGTTTGCAACGGCTGTGGCTGGTGCAGCATGGACTGATTTGGTGAGTACTTATCTGTATATAGGAGGTAATTACCTTAAACCTGATTTTTGGCGGTCTGAATATGACCAGCTACGGATAGGGAAATCATTGTTTGAAGACACCAACAGTTATCTTAGAAACTCTCCAGTCCTGCAGGCAGCAAAGGTAAAAACACCCTTATTGTCTTGGACTGGTGGCGAAGACCATCATGTCAATTATTACCAGAGTATTGAATTTTATCTTGCTTTAAGAAGGCTTGAGAAAAAGCATACGATGCTTATTTACCCAGGGGAAGGTCATGCGTTATTAGAAGGATCAAATCAAAACGACTTGACACAACGTATCGAAGAATGGTTTGGGCATTATTTGAAAAATGAGCCTTTGATGCCATGGATGCAAGCTGATCATTAATGATTTGGATTCTTTAATACAGATTATAAAAAAACAATGCCGTCTGAATTTGATTCAGGCGGCATTGTAATAAAAAACAACTTTTAGCTATTGTGTATCTCTGTACAAAAGATTTGGACATGTTGCGCCCGGTTTTGCATAAAGATTGGCACCATCGATATCTGAAGTACAAACGAAGGTTCCACTGTTGGAACACGTTTGCACCTGCTGACATGGAATGGCAGCACTAACATGCTTGTAGCCCATTACTGGCGCCACTTTACTACTTTTTTTCTCCATTGCATTTGTTGACAATGCTCCAGCTAATCCTACTGCAATTACAGCCATTGGCATTACTAAATTTAAAAATTTACTTTTCATAATAACAAAATTTAGAATTTATGATCTACTCTTTTTTACAGGTTTTCGATCTTATCCCTGCTACTTGGCCAATAGATTTTTATGTTTTTAATTTATAATCGGTTGTTGGATTGATAATTTTTAGTGATGGCTTTACCTAGATCGTATCTGACGATGCGATTGTCAATAAGTGCATACAATACTGACTCCAGTATGATAAAGTTTTTCATTTTTTTACCATTTTCATTATAGATGTAAAAGCTTAATAGGTAGCTGTTCCTTGAAAGGTCATATACGTCTATAATGCTTGCCTGTTTCCACACTTTTATATTTTCATAAAGACCCGGAATTCCTGAATTCACATAAAGCAGGTTGTTGAATACTGCAGACTCTTTATTAACAATTAGAGGTTGTTTATCTAATTTTTTTTGATTTAGGCTTTTAATATTGACGATATTGAGGTTAGCGCGACTTATTGTGTCAATAGTATTTCCTCTATAATCGATGGTAAGATTCCGGTCAGCAACGGTGTATTGGTTGCGATAAGCATACAAATAAATAATCCGGCTTAATTGTTTGCTGTACATCATATGTCCATCGGTATCAAAAAGACCGTCTCTTTGTTTTTGTAAAATTGCGGGATTAAGAAGAGTTTTGGTTGTGTCGCGCAAATTCAAAGTTGCCATAATACTTTCGCCACTACCATGCTTTTGTGCGCGAACAACCATTGTTGTCGAATCCAAAGGCTCTACCAAAGAAAAGTATTCTCCTCCTTTTTTTACAAGTTTCGCTTTCCAATCTTTGATATTTCCTTTGAATACGCAGGGAACAGAACCATCGTATACATAAAAATATGGCGCTGCTACTTTAATTTTTACTGATTTAAAAGATAAATCCTTACGATCCAGTTTAATTTGATATTGTGTTTTTTGTTGCAAAGAGGAGTCCAGTATTGTTATCAATAATTGTGCGGTGGTGTTACCAAGATATATTTTATTTTGGTCAATGCCTGCAATATAATATGAGTTTAATTTAAGGTCTGCCTCCTTCGATTTTACAGCAGGAAAATGTTGAAAACGTCTTGTTAATTTATTGTGGTAGTGTGTTATGTTTTCTGATACTAAAAATAAACCCACGATAATTCCTGTACCGGATACTGTTAAAAGTGAGAGAATGATAATGAGGTTACGAGGCTTTGAAATTAGAAGTTCTGTTGCCGCTGCATTACGTTCAATTCGAATACCTATTATGGACAAAGTAATGAATACAATATTAAATACCAGATGTTCCTTCCATCCCAATTTTTCGAGTATTCCTCCACAGGAGCAGGGAATGAATGAACTGTAATTTAAAATAATAAAAATATAGGCTGTAAACATGACCATCAAGCTAAAGGAAGCGAAAAGTGCCGTGAGGCGAAATCGGGTAAACAAGAACATTATTACAATGACCAGTTCTACTAGTGGAACTAACCACGAAACAGAACCCGCAAAAGCACTTAATAAGGGAGACTGTCCAATTTGCACTTTGAAATTTTGAAAGTCCAATATTTTACTTATTGCAGCATAGGTAAATAACAACATGTACAAATAGCAAATTACTGATAAGATATTATTCTTTAAATTTGTTGTTGATTTCATTTTATGTCAGTTTGATACTGTAAAATTGTAAATAAAAAACTTATAACATTATGCAAATCAGGCATTTCGTTATTCAAAAATAAAATAGTGCAAAAGTATTAGGATTGAAGATTTTCTTCAGGTCTTGAAATGTCACTTGGTTTGTAGCCAAATTTTTTTTTGAAGGCCTTGTAGAAATTAAGATAGCCTTTAAAACCATTGAGATATGCAATTTCTTTTAAAGAAACGGATGTTTGCATAATCATAAGATGTGCTCTTTTCAAGCGTTCGTCTTGATAAAAGTTATAGACACTTGTTTTGAAAAAAGTTCTAAAACCATTTTTTAATATATGTTCTTCAATAGCAAACATTTGTGCCAAATGATGTAAAGTGGGTAAAGGTTCATCCAGATGACTGAGAATATAGTCATGTAAATTTTGTACAGCAGTAACTTCATTGTGTTTGCGAATTTTTGAACCAGAGAGACGGTCATTAATGTCACGCATCTCTTCAAGTATGGTTGATACTGAACTCACAATTATTTCATCGCTGTATAGTAATCGTGATACTGTGCAAAATGATGGCAGCAGGTGATTATCACCAGTAATTAAAATTAATTGCAAAGTAGTGTTGTAATTGGAGTTTTTATCTAATTCATCAAGAATACCGTTCCAAAGATCTTGCGATTGCTGAGCGATCAATTTTCCAAAGTCGGTATTGACAATTTTATCCGCTTTATATTTAAGAGTGAGCGGTACCTCATTATTAAAACTCAATAAAACAAAATCATTATCCAATACAAATGTTAATTGAATTAGATTTTGGTACGGATAGTAAGTGCTAATATTTCCTGATGCCAGATTTATTTTTTGGAGATCTTCTGCAATTTTATTTAATGCTGCAGCAATATTTTTTAATTCATCATTACTATTATCCTCGATGCGGAAGGTCATATTTCCAGTTGCCATTTCGAACAGCATTTGGTAAATACGTTTAATCCGGACCTGATTAAATTGGTCTGACATATTATATATTTTGAAGTGATTTGCTGTTGGAAGGAAAGGAATAACCTTTGCAAACCTATCAAAATAAATTATTTGAAGCTAAAACTATAGTGTTCAATTCGGGAATTGAATAGGTGTTTTTTAGAAAAAAGTGAGTGGTGTCCTTCGACAAGCTCAGGATGACAGGGAATAGTGAGAAGTGAATGGTGAAACGATTTTAAATTTCATAATCGAAGTGTAATTCTTGAGACGATCTATAGTTGAGGTATGCAATAATAGGAATCATTGTAGTTTGATTTTTAGGTGTTTAGCTGAGATAGAAGATTTTAGTAAAGAATAGATATTTAAATAACTTAACACAAAAAAAATGGCGACAATCAAGAATGAAGAACTAAAAAAAATTTATGGCAAGATAAAAATCGTGGATAGTTTTCCAGATTACAAAGTGAAAGTTGTTGAAAGTTTCGCAGATATAAATGTGAAAATTGTTGATTCTTTTCCAAATACTGAAGGGAAATGGAAGATTGTTGATTCTTTTCCTGATTTCAAAATAAAGATTGTGGATAGTTTTCCTGATTTTAAGATAAAATATGTTGATAGCTTTCCAAAAGTTAATTAGTAAAAAGAAAACTTGAAATACTGTGTTTTAATTAAAGACTACAGCTTACAGTTAGGTTTTCATTGCGTGTACAACACGAACAATGAAACCTGTGTTGAACGAAACTGGCTGAGGTTTATTTCTCTGATTTGATCTCTTTTATAATGAGTTTGATTTTGGCCTGCTGCTATTTTATTTTTCATTAGATACCTTTTGCCTTCTCTCGACAGTGACTTGTTGCTATTGAGTTTTTTGTGTAGAGTAGGAGGGTATTCTATAAAAAAAACCTTTATAAAATTCAAAGGGCTGATATAAAAATATTTTTTTTTGATTCTTCTTCAGCGATTTTTCTGAAATCTTTAATAATTTCTCAAACTATAGTGAACCTTTATGTTGTTACTAATTTCCTTCAGCATTAGGAAGATTTAAGGGGAACAGAAGTATCAGATTGTTTTTTGGTTCTTATGGGATTGGCAAGTGAAGCAATTTTAGATTTTAATAAGTCTGAAAGTCTAAACGACAGGATAAAATATGGTGTTG
>NZ_JASMRH010000042.1:0-22798 GCF_041431385.1 Flavobacterium sp. Arc2
AATCTTGCATTGAGACATATTTTATAATTGCAAAAGTCGTTATTTATATATTTCCCCACAACATTTAGACTTGATCCATTTAAAAATTCTTTTTGTAGTACAGTCATGCTAGCCGCCATTTTTGGGCAAATTCCAGGACAAGTGGTGAAAAAGAAATTGGCAACATATATTTTATTAGCAAAAGTAGCATTAGTGATAGGATTGCCCTCTTGATCAATCAACGAAAAATTAGCGATAGAATGAAAATTTTTTAATGAATCACTCTTTTTTGATAGCCACTTAGGTGTAAATGTTGGATCGTCATAAAAAGGCAAAGTGTCTACTCTGCTTACAACTTTTTCTTCTGTTGTATTTTTACATCCAATTAAAAGGAGTAGGCTAACAAGTAGGTAAAAACTATTTTTCATATTGTACTTCTTCTTTTTTCAATTCATAACATAATATCGCTTTCTTAAGACCAAAAGTGCGACCGTTTTTCATTTCGCAGTTAACATAAACTTTTCCGTTCTCAAGCCAAGCTTGTTGTATTCCTTCTTCAACACCGTTTTTTAAGGTAGTTAATTTAGACATTTTGCCGTTGGGGTGCCATTCTTTTTGAACTCCATTGCCAACTCCATTGATATAAAATGATTCAGAGGCTAGTTTACCGTCTTCCCACCATGATTTTCCTTCACCTTCTAGTTTATTATTTTTATAAAAAGATTCTTTTTGAAGCTTTCCGTTACTATACCACTTTTGACTTAAACCATTTTTCTTTCCTTCAAAAAAGGGAATTAATTCTTTTTTCTTTTTATCAATATAATAAGTAACAGCATTCCCTGTAAATGGTTTTCCTTTGTAATACCATTTTCCTTCATTTGAATGCAAATCCAGTTTGCTTTTATCTACAGTATTATACATTGTTTTCTTGTTCTTTTGATCGTAAGAAAGTTGTGAATCACTACCTTCTTTACAACCAAAAAACCAAAAAATTAGTACTATTATTAGTAATTTATTTAACAAAATTACTTGGTGTTCCTTTGTATGGTCCTGCAAAAACAACATAACTTCCTGTAGTAGAATACAAAGTACTACTAATATGGTAATGGTATTTTGCAGTAGTTGAATATGGAGTAGTTGAAGTATGCCCATGAGAAGAATCTAAATCAGTAGGGTAAGTACCTGTAGAACTACATTTTCTACCATAAATAAAATAACCATCAGCAATAACTCCAACTAAATTACTGTCATCATAAGAAAACGCTTTTGGCTCTAAATGATAGTGATAAACTGATGGTCCAATGTGCGCACCACACCAGTCAAGACTTGCAGCTGCAGATGATAATGGCCCATTTCCTTCTGAGTCATTAAAAATGGCTGCACCACTTACAGCAATACCTACATGATTAAGCGATGTAGCCGTCGTTTTAGTAGCAATTGAAGGATTTTGCGGTACAGTTAATGATCCTGACGCATCATAACCTGTAATTAAAGTTGCTCCACCAGCAGTCATCTCTACAGTTGGCTCGCTTAAGTATAATGCATTTGTTGAACCCCAATATGTTGATTTATGGTTTGGTTTTCCGGTAGTTTCAATTACAACATTGGTACCACTTAAATAAATATCGGTTTGAGTGGTATCAAACGCAGCGTAAGCAGGGTCAAGTGTTCCTGTTGTTGCTTCTGTTGTTGTTTCTTCCGAGTCTGTACTACTGCATGAACAGGTCATTATAGCCACTGTCATAGCGCTTATTCCTGCTAGTATTAAATTCGCTTTTTTCATTGAGTTGGTGTTTTATATTGTTTGATTTGGGTAGTTGAAATATAAACTAGTCTCTTGGTTTTTTATGCTCTGGTTTTGGTGCTTTTTTTAATTCTTCAAGACTTAAAAAACCATCTTTGTTAGTGTCGATTTTTGTAAAGTCATCTTTGATAGGACCTTTTAGTTCTGATTTAGCTAATTTTCCATCTTTATTAGCGTCCATTTCTTTTAATATTGTTTCTGCTGTAGGTGGTTTTTGTCCCTCTTTTTTATCACTTGGTTGTGCAAAAGAACTTGTTGTTCCTAAAATAAATACAGCACCGAATACTATTTTTGATATTAATTTTTTCATGATTTTTTATTTTTTTTAAGTTATTATTGAGTACAAATTTGAGAAAATTATTTTGTTGTTTTTGTTGTTTTCAGTGAATGCCTATTAGTTCTCAGTGTACTAGGTATGACCTATTGTGTAGTTGTTGTGTGTTACTGAAAAAACGGTAGTAATTATTAAAATGACTTAATGTTTTATTTTCAAATCAAAGGATCTAAGTTGTCTTTTGATACTTGATCCTTTGATTCAATAAAAAGGGATTATGCACTTTTATCTATTTTAAATAGGCATTCGCTGCAGTGGTGCGTTGTGTTGCGTGTGAACTTAATTCATTTATTGCAGTTTGAAAATCGGCGGTGCTATTTAAGAAAGTGTAGCCTTTAAGTTCGGTTGTTGCGTATGGTTTAACTAGCGCTGCGTAACTGGTGTATTTGGCTTTAATGGTTGTCTCATTAAAAGCATTATCAATAACATTTTTAACGTAAGTATCGTACTTAGCCTTATATGTTGCATCATTATAAAGGTAACCAATCAATGGCCATGAGGTTTTTGTTACGTCAGAGAAGTCTAAAGACAAAGAGCCTCCCATGTTTCCCTTTTGTAAAGATTCATTATTGTCCCAAGGGATCCATGATAGTTTACCTGTGTCGGGGTTATTATATAGGTAATAATTATGAGTCATTCTTCCATAAGTATCCCAGTTTTGAATTACTGTGTTGACAGCTAAATAGTTTAAAAAAGTATCCGTATCAAAAACAGTTTCTAAATTTGTTCTCCAAGCGGCAGCATCAGTTGTTCTATTGCTAGCATGTAATGCGGTGAATAAAGCTTTGACATCGGTATAATCAGCAGCGTCTTCATTCGTTTTCTTTTCGAAAACACTTTCTGAGAAACTTCCGTAGGCAAAGGTAGCTCCAGTACCATCTGGTTTGTATAAGTTTCCATCGTTATCTGAAAACTGTGTATCAATCACTGTATCATCAACTTCTTCTACTAAAGTATAAAGTCCAAAATAAGTTGGTCCGTCACCATGGTCAACATATACTGTATAAAAAGCGGCATGCGAACTTGCAACTCCAGATGCTCTAAAAATGTCAGTAGCTACCTTTTCTCGCAACATCGATTTGTCATTGTAGTTATTTTTTAAACTTAATTTTTTGAAACCATAAAAACGTTGATTCTCAATTTGAGGATAATCATCTTCATACTCATCAAAATCTAACTTAAAAGATAATTTTAGATTTCCGCTAGACCATGTTGATTGTAGGCTGGAATTTCCTTTAAAACGAACCCCAACTCGATACCATTCTTTTCCGTTATAAAATACCTCAGCGGGAACCATAAGCGGATCTTCATCCGATTCGGATAGGCTTGAATTAGAATTGGTTCCAAATTTCCCATAGGTTGCTGTCATGTCGTCAAGCATACTTTGCCAACGTGTTTTTGCTATTACAATATCTAGTCTTTTCACGCTATTATCGTCAAAAACTTCTGTAAAATTAGGGTCGGCTTTTTTACTATGTGTGGCTGTGGTCCAGTCTGTGGCTTCAAAATTTGAATCGTCAACAACTACTTCAGTATCATCAGAACTTGAACTGTCGTTAGAGCAGGAAGAAGTAGTATAGAGTAGTTGAATAGTAAATAAAAGTAAAATACTTATTTTTTTCATGATTGTATATTTTGAAATTAATATTGAGTACAAAGTTGAAGTTTTAACTAAAACGTATTCTTAATTTTCAGTAAACTAGTGGATATTTTCAGTAGAAGGCCCTTGTTAGGGATATGAGTATTCGTTTTCAAGGGATTAAACAGCGAGTTTTTCCAAATTAGTTAATTTTTATTTTCTTTATTTGTACTATGAATAGAACTAACAGAACCGTTTTTCAACTCTTTTTATGGGCTACAGTATGGGTAATACTTGGTCTAAACCAACGTGAATTCTCAAGATTTTTTCACGATAATTATCTCGCTTATATTTTTCAGGCTTTTTTAATTATAGGACTTGTTTTTGTTCTAGCTCCAAAGCTGCTTTTCAAGAAAAAGTATTTGGAGTTCACTTTAGTTTCATTAGTGCTTTTGTTAATTAGTGCATTTGTTTCGGCTAGTGTTATACAAGGAGCACATGAAATAGGGTTGCGCCCGCCACCTCCTAGTGTGGGTCGTAAAGATTTACCTTCGCCTATATTAATAAATATCTTGTTGCTAAGTGTTTCTTATATTTTGGCTATTTTTTTAGAAACTTTTTCTTTTGCACAAAAAAATGAAGAAGCCTTAATTTTAAGTAAAACGGAAAATATTGAAAATGAATTGAAATTTTTGAAATCACAAATTAATCCGCACTTCTTATTTAATTCTTTAAATAATATTTATTCTCTATCGATTATTGATGCAAATAAAGCGCAAGAAAGTATTTTGTATTTATCAGATATGCTTCGTTATGTTTTATATGATTGTGAAAAACCTAAAGTAACTATTGAAAAGGAAGTGACTTATATAGAGGATTTTATTAAGTTATTTTTGCTTAAAAGCAGTAAAAAGTATCCAGTTAAAACTGATTTTTTAATCGAAAATAAAGGACTGCAAGTAGCTCCTATGCTATTAATTCCTTTTGTAGAAAACGCTTTTAAACATAGTAATATCGAAAATATAGCGGAAGCTTTCATCAAGATTGATCTGCACTCTACAAAAGACACCATTCATTTTGTTGTTGAAAATAGTTTTAGAAAAGGACCTAAGATTCAAGATGCGGTGGGGGGAATAGGAATCGTGAATGTTCAAAAAAGATTAAAGTTATTGTATGAAAACAATCATTCATTAGAAATAAGCGAAAATAATAATACCTTTAGAGTTGAACTAAAAATAGACACTAATGCTTAAATGTATTGTCATTGATGATGAAGAACTGGCTCGAAAATTAATTGAAAGTTATATTAAAAAATTAGACTTTCTAGAACTAGCTGGAAGTTTTGAAAATCCTTTAGACGCGATTGCTATTCTAAAAAAGGAGCGTATTGATGTGGTGTTTTTAGATATTCAAATGCCTGAAATTAAAGGAACTGATTTTGCTAAGTTAATTCCGCCAGAGGCAAGTATTATTTTTACAACGGCCTATTCTGACTATGCGTTGGAAGGATTCGAACTTAGTGCAATTGATTATTTGTTAAAACCCATAGGATTTAATCGGTTTTTACAAGCAATTCAGAAAATTAAAAAAGATGCTTTAGCCACAGTTGATACTATTACTGTAAAATCGGGATATGATTTGTTCAAATTAAAATATGACGAAATTACTCATATTGAAAGTGATAGTGAATATGCTGTTTTTTATACTGCTACAAAAAAAATAATGAGTCTACAATCGTTGAAATCATTAGAGAAAACATTAGATCCATCTGTTTTTATTAGAGTACACAGGTCTTTTATTGTAAACAAAACAAAGGTTACCGGACTTAAAAGTAGGGATTTGTTTTTAGGGACATTACAAATTCCTGTAAGTGATAGTTATTATGAAGTGGTCAAAAAAGATTTATTTGGCGCTTAATTCGTAATTGTTATGCAAACATTCACTGTTTTCTTCATGTGTCTCTTTGCGGAAGGTCATAAAAAAAAGCCGTCTATTTTTTTATAGACAGCTTTTAGTATATTAAATTCAACTATTATAAATTAGCTACTAACCAATCTCCAACATCACTTGTTTTATATGCTGTTGCTCCTTTGGCTGCTAAGTCCTCTGTTACAATTCCTTTTTCTAATGATTTATTTACTGCAGCTCTAATTGCAGCGGCTTCTTCTTTTAAACCAAATGCATCTTCAAACATCATTGCTGCCGATAAAATAGTTGCTAATGGATTAGCTATATTTAATCCTGTAGCTTGTGGGTAAGAACCGTGAATAGGTTCGTACAAAGAGGTGTGTTCTCCAACAGATGCTGATGGCATTAATCCCATAGATCCAGAAATTACAGAAGCTTCATCGGTTAAGATATCTCCAAATAAGTTTTCAGTAATTAATACATCATAAGAGTTAGGCCATTGTACTAATCGCATAGCAACTGCATCTACGAATTCGTAGCTTACAGTAACTTCTGGATAATCTTTTTCCATTGCTTGTACCGTTTCTCTCCATAAACGAGAGGTTTCTAATACGTTTGCTTTGTCAACACAACATAATTTTTTAGTACGTGTCATCGCTAGTTCAAAACCTTTTTTAGCTAAACGTTGTACTTCAACTCTAGTGTAAGTACAAGTGTCAAAAGCAGTTTCTCCTCCGTCAAGTCTTCCTTTTTCTCCAAAGTAGATTCCTCCAGTCAATTCTCTCAAGAAAACTAAATCAGTTCCTTCGATGCGTTCTCTTTTTAAAGGAGAATTATCAATCAAAGAAGGGAAAGTAAAAGTAGGGCGTACATTAGCAAAAAGACCTAATTTTTTACGCATTAGCAATAGACCTTGCTCTGGTCTTACTTTTGCCGATGGGTCATTGTCATATTTTGGATGTCCGATCGCTCCAAATAGTACGGCATCTGCAGCCATACATATTTCGTGCGTTTCGTCAGGATAAGGAACTCCAACGGCATCAATAGCGCATGCACCTGTAAGTGCTGGTGTCCAAACAATTTCGTGATTGAATTTTTTTGCAATAGCGTCAGAAACTTTTACTGCTTCATTTATAACTTCTGGTCCGATTCCGTCTCCGGCTAAAAGAGCGATAGTGTATTTCATGTTTTATGGTTTTTTCCTTCGCCTGGCCCCCAAGAAAAGTGGGTGACTGGGTGTTGATGGATTGTGTTTATTAATTTATTTTTTTCTAATTTTCTCTACTTTGTATCTGTTCCCTTAAAGAAATATAGAGATTTATTAGAGTTTATTTTATGCTTCTTTTTTATTTATTCTTCTCCCTCTTTTTTGAGGAAGGCTGTAAAGGGGTTTAGGTTACATTTAGCATTTTTTGTGTTGCAATGATTGCAGCTACAGTCTGATCAGAGTCTAATCCTCTAGTTTTAAATTCTTTTCCATTATTAGTCCAAGTAATAATAGTTTCGCATAATGCATCAGAACTACTTCCAGGTGGGATTCTTACTGCATAATCAATCAGTTTTGGCAATTGCAATTCTTTGCTTTTATATATTTTTGCCAATGCATTCATAAATGCATCAAACTGTCCGTCTCCTTGAGCGTGTTCTTCAATGACTTCCCCTTCTATTTTTAAACAAAGGGTGGTTGAAGGGCGTAAACCTTTTGCATGAGAGAGAACATAAGACTCTACTACTATTTTTTCCTGATAGGTTTGACTGTCCAGAACATCAGAGATAATATAAGGTAAGTCTTCTTTCGTTACGGTTTCTTTTTTATCTCCTAATTCAATAATTCTTTGGGTAACTAATTTTAAATCTTCTTGATTTAGCGTTAGACCTAACTCTTGAAGATTTTTTTCAATATTAGCCTTGCCAGAAGTTTTTCCTAAGGCGTATTGGCGTTTTCTGCCAAAACGTTCGGGAAGTAGATCGTTAAAATACAAGTTGTTTTTATTGTCTCCGTCAGCATGAATCCCCGCTGTTTGCGTGAATACATTGTCACCTACAATAGGTTTGTTAGCAGGAATTCTATATCCAGTAAAAGTTTCTACTAATTTACTAACTGAGTATAAAGAAGATTCTTTCACATCTATATGAACATCAGGCATAAAGTCATTGATTACGGCAACGGTACTTTCAAGAGGTGCGTTTCCAGCGCGTTCTCCCATTCCGTTTACGGTAACGTGTAATCCCTGAATCCCAGCTTTTAAAGCTTCCATGACATTAGCAACACTCAAATCATAGTCATTGTGCGCGTGAAAATCAAAATGTGTATTTGGGTACCTATTTATAATTTGTGAAATAAATTCAAAAGTCTCAGAAGGAATTAAAACCCCTAAAGTATCTGGTAATAAGACTCTTTTAATGGGCTGTTTTGTTAAGAAGTCCAGGTACTGAAAAACATATTCAGGTGAATTGCGCATACCGTTACTCCAGTCTTCTAGGTAAACATTAGTATCGATATCGTTCTCCTTTGCTAATGTAATAGTTAGAGCAATTTCGGAAAAATGTTGTTCAGGAGTTTTTTTTAATTGATGCGTTAAGTGGTTTAGTGAGCCTTTTGTCAATAAGTTTTGAACTTTGGCTCCCGCTTTTTTCATCCATTCGATAGAAAGACCTCCGTCTACAAAAGTTAAAACTTCGATTCGGTCATTGTATCCTTTTTCTTCGGCCCAAGCCATAATCCCTTTAACTCCTTGAAATTCTCCTTCGCTTACTCGCGCCGAAGCGATTTCGATTCGATTAACATTTAATTCTTCCAACAACAATTGTGCAATGGTTAACTTTTCTGCGGCAGAAAAGGATACTCCTGAGGTTTGTTCACCATCACGGAGCGTCGTGTCCATTATTTCAATTTTTCTTTTTTCCATTTCTAAATTTGATGCTAATACGATTTTGAGTTGAAGGATTAAGAATCGTACAATTATATTTTATAAAATAATAAAAGCAGTTACGTCAGCATAACCTTAAAAAGGGTGCTTCCGTAACTGCGTATAGTTGGTTGTTGTTAGTAAGGAAGCTTGTCGGCAAAGCCTACAATTTCTTCTTTAATGTTTTGTAAATAGTCAATGTCGTCATAACCATTTAGCATATTGTTCTTTTTGTATCCGTTGATGTCAAAAGATTCTTTTGCACCAGTAGCTAGCAATGTAATTGTTTGCGCTTCTAGGTTGACTTCTAATTCTGTTTTTGGATCAGCTTCTATGGCTTTAAAAATTGCTGCTGCAAATTCTGGACTAACTTGAACGGGTAAAACTCCAATATTCAAGCAATTCCCTTTGAAGATGTCAGCAAAGAAAGAGGAAACAACAACACGAAATCCATAATCGTAAACTGCCCAAGCTGCATGTTCTCTTGATGAACCTGAACCAAAGTTTTTTCCGCCTACTAATATTTTTCCGGAGTAAGTTGGATTGTTCAAAACGAAATCAGCCTTAGGAGTATCATCTCCGTTATATCTCCAGTCACGGAAAAGATTGTCTCCAAAGCCAACACGTTCTGTTGCTTTTAGGAAACGAGCAGGGATGATTTGATCTGTATCTACGTTTTCTATCGGTAACGGCACTGCGCTACTGGTAAGGATGTTAAATTTATCGTATGCCATTTTTTTGTTGTTTTTTATTTTAGATTTTTTATTTCGGTCTTTCCTTACGGGAGATTGAAAAAAGTAAAAGCTAAAAATATTTTGTAATTTTTTGTTGTCTTGCTGTCTGTTCGAGCGGAGTCGAGAACTTTACGCATCTCGACTCCGCTCGATAGGACAAAAGTTTAAAGCTTATTAAAAAAGATCTCTCGGATCAGTCAATTTTCCGGTTACGGCAGCTGCAGCAGCCATAATTGGACTTGCTAATAGTGTTCTTGAACCAGGACCTTGACGACCTTCAAAGTTTCTATTTGAGGTACTTACTGAATATTTTCCGGCAGGTACTTTATCATCATTCATTGCTAAACAAGCAGAACATCCTGGTTGACGCAATACAAAACCAGCTTCAGTTAGAATGTCTAACAATCCTTCTTCTTTAATTTGTGCTTCTACAACATGTGAGCCTGGAACTAGCCACGCGGTTACATTGTCTGCTTTTTTGCGTCCTTTTACAATTTCTGTAAAGGCTCTAAAATCTTCGATTCTACCATTGGTACAACTTCCTAAGAAAACAAAATCAATTGGTTTCCCAATCATTACTTCGTCTTCTTCAAAACCCATATAGGCTAAAGATTTTTTGTAAGTTTCTGCACCACCTTCAACTTGGTTAGCATTTGGAATATTTTTAGAGATACCAATTCCCATTCCTGGATTAGTACCATAAGTAATCATAGGCTCGATATCTTCTGCTTTGATGTTTAATTCCTTATCAAAAACGGCATCAGTATCTGTTTTTAGGGTTTTCCAATATTCTACCGCTTTTGTCCAAGCTTCTCCTTTTGGCGCGAATAACCTTCCTTCTAAAAAGTCAAATGTTTTTTGGTCAGGAGCAATCATACCACCGCGAGCACCCATTTCGATACTCAAGTTACATACGGTCATACGACCTTCCATTGACATTTCTTCAAAAATATTTCCGGCGTATTCAGCAAAATATCCTGTACCTCCCGAAGTAGTTAATTGAGCGATAATATAAAGAGCAACATCTTTTGGTCCTACACCTTTGCTCAAAGTTCCATTTACGTTGATACGCATTTTCTTTGGTTTAGGCTGCATAATACATTGTGTGGCCATAACCATTTCAACCTCAGAAGTTCCGATTCCAAAAGCAATCGCACCAAAAGCACCGTGAGTTGAAGTATGTGAATCTCCACAAACAATAGTTGCACCGGGTAATGTGATTCCGTTTTCAGGACCTACCACGTGTACAATTCCATTTTTTGGATCACCAAGTCCCCAGTGAGAAATACCATATTCAGCAGCATTGTCTTCTAATGCTTTAAGTTGATTCGCAGAAAGTGGATCTTCAACAGGTAGGTGTTGGTTAATTGTGGGTGTATTATGATCTGCAGTAGCAAAAGTACGCTCTGGGTATAAAACTTTAATATTTCTAGATTTTAAACCTAAAAAAGCAACAGGACTTGTAACTTCATGAATGAAATGACGGTCAATAAAAAACACATCTGGTCCATCTTCAATTTTACGCACAACGTGCGAATCCCATACTTTGTCAAATAATGTAGTGCTCATTTTATTATTTTTTAATTGTAATTTTACAATGCTAGCTTTTCTAATCATCGTAATAGGTAACAAAATTAAAAAAAGTCGTTAAAGTGTCAACTGCGATATTTCAATTTATACGATACCCAAAGTTAGTTTCAATGGCTAAGTAGTTCTTTTATTTAGATTCTACATTTTGTAATTAGATGCAGAACTTTTTTTTTAAGATTTTGCATTTATCGAAATATAATATTTAACTCTAGTTTGGTTTTTAAGAATAGTGTGGTATATGAAGTTCTTTTTAGTGTTGTTTTTTGAAATAAAGCAATTCAAAACGGTTTGTTTTATTAAATTAGCAATGAAACTTCTTTTTGAGAGACTTTGTTTGAATTCGTTTTTAGTGTTTTATAGTTGGTTTAATGCTAGTTTAAAATCATTTTTCCGTCTTTTTTTTTACTTCAATACTACGACATCCAAAGATTGATTATCTTTTGTTTTTAGCAAATCAAAAGAATTTACAGGAGAGAAAAGAATTATTCATTAATAGTATTAATTTTGAATAGGTGAGTCTTATGTTAAGTTTTAACGAACTTATAAAGATGAATTTAAACCGTGCTTTTATTATTTTTTTTGTTGATAACTTCCTTTTTCATTGGTTTAAAAAAGAGCTAAATTTGAAATTCATTTTTTGCACTTCGCACAAATTGCAATCACCTCATTTACAGATATGTATTTAATATTCGATACTGAAACTACAGGATTACCAAAGCGTTGGGATGCACCCATCACTGATACTAATAACTGGCCACGTTGTATACAAATTGCATGGCAGCTACATGATGATATGGGGAAACTCATCGAACATCAAGATTATTTAGTAAAACCGGATGGATTTAATATTCCGTATGATGCGGAAAGAATTCACGGTATTTCTACTGAATTAGCAGCAGAAAACGGAATCTCCTTAGCGGAAGTTTTGGAGAAATTCAATGTGGCATTGGGTAAAGCTAAATTTATTGTAGGTCAGAATCTAGGTTTTGACGTTAATATAATGGGTTGTGAGTTTCATCGTTTGGGAGTGGAAAGCCAGATGAGTACTATGCCAGTTCTAGATACCTGTACAGAAGTGACTGCTTCTTTATTAAAATTACCCGGTGGTCGTGGAGGAAGATTTAAATTACCAACGTTAACCGAATTACACAGTTTTCTTTTTAATAAGGCATTTGGAGAAGCGCACAACGCCACTGCCGATGTCGAGGCAACTACACGTTGTTTCTTAGAATTAATTAGAAGAGAAGATTTTACCAAAGAGCAACTGGACGTGCCAGCTGGTTATTTCCATGAATTCCAGAGTAAGAATCCAAGAGAGATTCAGCTTATTGGTTTAAAGCACATCAATTTAAAACAAGCTTCTGATGCAATCCGTCAGCAATTTGGCGAAAAGCAAACAGCAACGGTTTCAAAACAGGAACTATCACAGAATAAGAAAGTACTGGTTGATACAGATTATGTCCATTTACATAATCACACTCAATTCTCCGTTTTACAATCGACAATAAGTATACCGCAGCTTGTAAAAGCGGCTTCAAAGGAGAAAATGCCTGCTGTTGCTATGACAGACCATGCTAACTTAATGGGGGCTTTTCACTTTGTTCGTGATGTTTTAAATCATAATAAAGCGGCTGAAGCCAAAAATGCAGCTTTGATTGCAGATGGAGAAGAGCCAACAGAGGTTCCGATGAAACCTATTGTAGGCTGTGAGTTTTTTGTTTGTGAAGACCATAAAGACAAATCCCGCAAAGACAACGGATACCAAATAGTTCTTCTGGCGAAGACCAAAAAAGGATACCATAATTTGGCTAAAATGTCGTCGATAGCCTATACTCAAGGTTTTTATTATGTACCTAGAATTGACAAGAAAGTTATTCAGCAATACAAAGAAGACATCATTGTATTATCAGGAAACCTTAATGGAGAAATTCCAAATAAGGTTTTAAATCTTGGTGAAAACCAAGCCGAAGAAGCTTTGATATGGTGGAAAGATGAGTTCAAGGAAGACTTCTATATTGAGGTAATGCGTCACAATCAAGAGGATGAAAATAGAGTGAATACTACTTTGATTTCTTTGGCTAGAAAGCACGAAGTGAAAATAGTGGCTACTAATAATACGTTTTATATAGATAAAGAAAATGCCAATGCACACGATATTTTATTGTGTGTTCGTGATGGTGAAAAGCAAACTACACCAATAGGTCGTGGTCGCGGATATCGTTTTGGATTGCCCAATCAGGAATACTATTTCAAGACTGGTGACGAGATGAAGCAGCTATTTACGGATTTACCTGAAGCTATCTTCAACTTGTCTGAAATTGTGGATAAAATTGAAATTTACAATTTAGCAAGGGAGGTATTGTTACCTAAATTTGAAATTCCTGAGGAGTTTTACGTTGCAGAAGATGCTGTGGATGGTGGAGTGAGAGGAGAAAATGCGTATTTGCGACATCTTACTTACGAAGGGGCAAATAGAAGATATCCTGAAATTACAGAAGTAATTAGGGAACGTTTAGATTTTGAATTATTAACTATTTCTAACTCTGGTTATCCGGGATATTTCCTGATTGTACAGGATCTTATCGCCGAAGCCCGAAGTATGGGCGTTTCAGTAGGTCCAGGGCGTGGATCTGCGGCAGGATCAGTAGTAGCTTATTGTTTGAAAATTACAAACATTGACCCGTTGATGTATAATCTGCTTTTTGAGCGTTTCCTGAATCCCGATCGTGTGTCACTACCCGATATTGACATCGATTTTGATGACGAAGGACGAAGCAGTGTAATGGATTATGTGATAAGGAAATATGGATCAAAGCAAGTAGCTCAAATTATCACTTATGGTAAAATGGCTACTAAATCGGCAATTAGAGATACTGCTCGTGTATTGGATTTACCTTTATTTGAAGCTGATAAAATTGCCAAATTAATTCCGGGGATGATGCCTGGGAAATGGAATCTAGCCCGATTTTTAAATGAAGACGAAGCCTTAATAAGAAAAGCGGTTCGTCCAGAAGAGTTTGACAAAATAAAAGAATTAATCGCTCTGGCTGGTGAGGATGATTTAGGAGGTGAGACGATTCAGCAAGCTAAAGTGCTGGAGGGGAATTTAAGAAATACGGGAATACATGCCTGTGGGGTGATTATTACGCCAAGTGACATCACTGATTTTGTTCCTGTGGCTACCGCCAAAGATTCTGATTTGTATGTGACGCAGTTTGACAACTCGGTGGTGGAAACGGCTGGATTGTTAAAAATGGACTTCTTAGGTTTGAAAACCCTGACGCTTATAAAAGATACGGTCAAATTAGTAAAATATAGAAATGGAATTGATCTGAATCCAGATGAATTTCCAATAGATGATTTAAAAACATACGAGCTTTTCCAACGCGGGGAAACAGTCGGTATTTTCCAGTATGAATCTGCCGGAATGCAGAAATATATGAAGGAATTAAAGCCAACGGTTTTTCCAGATTTGATTGCCATGAATGCGTTATACCGTCCGGGACCGATTGCCTACATTCCGAGTTTTGTAAAAAGGAAAAATGGGGAAGAGGAGATTATTTATGACCTTGATGCTTGTGAAGAATTATTAAAAGATACTTACGGAATTACTGTTTACCAAGAACAGGTAATGCTTTTGTCTCAAAAACTGGCTGATTTCTCAAAAGGTGATGCCGATGTTTTGCGTAAAGCGATGGGGAAAAAACAAAAGGATGTACTTGATAAAATGAAGCCTAAGTTCATTAGTCAGGCTGCGGCCAAAGGGCATCCGGAAGATAAGCTAGAAAAAATTTGGAAAGACTGGGAAGCCTTTGCAGAATATGCCTTTAATAAATCGCACTCTACCTGCTATGCGTGGATTGCTTATCAAACGGCCTATCTAAAAGCCAACTATCCGGCCGAATATATGGCTGCGGTTTTGTCTAATAATATGAGTGACATCAAGCAAGTTTCTTTCTTTATGGAGGAATGCAAGCGAATGGGGCTTGAGGTATTAGGGCCAGATGTAAATGAGTCCTTCTATAAATTTACTGTAAACGATAATTATGCGGTACGTTTTGGGATGGGAGCTATAAAAGGGGTAGGAGCGGGAGCAGTGGCAACTATTGTCGAAAACAGAAAAGACGGGAAGTACAAGTCGGTTTTTGACTTGACCAAACGCATTGATTTGCGTGCTGCTAATAAAAAAGCATTAGAGAACCTTATACTTGCCGGAGGTTTTGACTCTTTTGATGGGACTTTGCGTTCTCAGTATTTTCATGATGACGGTGACGGAATTACCTTTTATGAAAAGGCGATAAAGTATGGTGCTAAATTTCAAGAAAACGAGAACTCATCGCAGGTCAGTTTGTTTGGAGAAAGTAGTGATGTACAAATTGAAGAGCCAATCATTCCTCCTTGTGAGGACTGGAGTACAATGGAGAAATTAGCCAAAGAGAAAGAGGTCGTAGGAATCTATATATCAGGGCATCCATTAGATGATTACAAATTTGAGATGAAGTATTTTTGTAACGCTAAGCTGGAAGCGCTGCGGAGTTTAGAGCTTCATGTGGGGAAAAACTTAACCTTTGGCGGAATCATAAATAATGTACAGCATCGTGTTGCTAAAAACGGAAAAGGCTGGGGGATATTCACTTTAGAAGGTTATGACGAAAGTTATGAGTTTAAGATTTTTGGAGAAGAATACCTCAAGTTCCGTCATTTCTTTATTCAGAATAATTTTACCTATATGAAAGTATTGGTTAAAGAGGGATGGGTTAATCAAGACACTGGTAAAAAAAGCGAACCAAGGATACAGTTCATGTTAGTACAGTATTTACAGGATGTACTAGATGATTTTGCAAAAAAACTAATTGTACTGCTTAATATTAGTGACTTAGATCCCGAATTTATACATAAGTTAGGTCATCTTTTTTTCGAAAATAAAGGAGATAATCTGGTGACTTTTGAAATTATGGAATTAGAAAAAGTCAAGAAAATAGTGGAGGCAGCGCCAATTATTATTGAAAATGGAACCGACGATTTTATTGACGAAAATGACACCCTAGAAGTCTCTGAATCTATAGAAACCGAAACTGCCGCTGCTGTTGAAATCGAGGAGATTAAAGTGGTTACTAAATTAACGATGGCTAGTAGAAAATTGAAGATAAAAATTTCAAATGAATTGCTGTTTGAGTTAGAGAAAATGCAGATCAATTTTAAGTTGAATTAAAGTTTTTAGCGTTAAAGTTTTGCTTAAAATATAATAATTGAGTTAAAAAATATAGTATGCACGCATAGTTTTAGAAAAACAGGCCTTTTTAGTAGGTATACTTACGAAAACGATTTTTCCGTAGGTAAAAGATTGTTTAAATTTATATATGTTTGTACAACTAAATCAAAAATTTAAAACTATGAAAAAGAACCTACTAGTATTAGGGATGATGGTTTGCTCAATGGCAATGTTGGGGCAAACTAAAGATGATGCAAGTAATACAGCTGATAAAGGCTGGTATGTAAAGCTTGGAGGATCATATTTTGTTCAAGCAACAGCAACTGAGTTTCCAAGTGTTAATGGTAGAGAGCCTTTAAGACAAGTTTATGTTGGCGGAAGTTTGGTATCTAAAGAAAGTGTAACGGGTTCTTTTGGTGAAGGATTTAGAACTGGTTTGACAGGAGGGTATAGATTTAATACAAGAGTAGGTTTTGAGATGGGTGTAAATTATTACACTAGTAACGAAAAAACTATGGTTGAAACTATTAGCGATGGTGTTAAAGCTTTGGATATAAAAGGGCAGGTTAAAGCGTTTGATATAGCGCCTGCATTAGTCTTGTTTTTAGGAGAACACAAAGGTTTTGAACCTTATACTAAAGTTGGTGTAATTGTTCCTATTCATGGACAATTAGATATAAAGACAAATGCAGTAACAGCTGCTGGTCCAGTATATCGTAAAGATGTGATTAAGCCAGAACCTACTGTTGGTTTCTTAGCCTCGTTAGGTACAACATATAAATTAGGTAAAAATATTTCAGCATTTGCAGAAATCGAATATCGTAATTTTACTGTACATGGTAAAAATAAAGAAGTAACAGATTATACTGTTAATGGAGCTAATGGTTTTGATTTACCTGTTGGACATCCATTACATATTTCAAATTCGGAAATCAATATAAATTATGGTAGTAGTTTGAATAATACTTCTAATAGTAAAACAACAAATGCTGCTGGTTATGATGAAAATAAAGCAGGAGATGATTTAAGTTCTTATATTAGTATTAGTGGAGTTGGATTAACTGTAGGTTTAAAATACAGCTTGTAATTCTAACGACAATAAATTATATAAAGACCTTCTAAAAAGAGGGTCTTTTTTTTGGATGAAAGTTTTAGAGTAATACAAATGCTTTAGCCCTGATCGCAGCGGCATCCTTTTTATTCTGAACTTGTTTCAGGATACTGAAACAAGTTCAGAATAAAAAGATATAGCGAAGAGCAGGACTAGCTTCTATTTTAAAGCAAATCAATCTTTAAAATAGTTTTTATAATTATTGACAATACTTTCATAGCCAAAACTAATTTGAGGATAGTGTTTCATTTGGTTTAAATGCCTAAATTTGTATTCCGGTTTTGAATGAGATCAGAACCTTAAATTTTAAATAGAGAAATTATGGCATTAGCAATAACAGATGCTACTTTTGAAGAAGTAGTTTTAAAATCAGATAAACCAGTAATGGTAGATTTTTGGGCAGCATGGTGTGGGCCTTGTAGAATGGTTGGGCCAATCATTGACGAATTGAGTACTGAATACGACGGAAAAGTAGTTATCGGGAAAGTAGATGTTGATGCAAACCAAGAATTTGCTGCAAAATACGGTGTGAGAAACATTCCAACGGTTTTGGTTTTTCATAACGGAGAAGTTGTAGGGAAGCAAGTAGGAGTAGCTCCTAAGCAAACTTACGCAGATAGTTTAGACGCGTTGTTGTAATCGGTAGATTATAATTTTTATACCATCTGAAGTAATTCAGGTAAAAAAGTTTGACTTAGGTCAAACTTTTTTTATTTTTAGCCTATATATAAATCTAAGGTATAATGAAATTAAATTTTTGGTTACTGTGTTTGGTTTCTTTGCTGTTTTCTTGTCAATCAGCTAAAAAGGCTACTTTGGTAGAAAACGGTATATCTAAAGAATTGGCGGTATTCCGTAAAAGTCAGGTCTCTGATGTTTCTTATGCTCTTTCATTTGATTTGCCAAAAGAAAAAGAAAAGCCTATTTCATCTTCACTTATTTTAAATATCAGCATTAAAAGCGTGCAATCGCCATTGTATTTGGATTTTAATGAGAAAAAAGAAAATCTAACAAAGATTATTGTAAACGGTAAAAGTGTGCCTGTGTTACGAGAGAAGGAACATATAATTATACCAAAAGAACAGCTAGTTAAAGGGATCAATACGATTGAAATAATGTTTATTGCCGGAAATCTATCATTAAATAGGAACGATGATTTTTTATATACCTTATTAGTTCCTGATAGAGCCAGTACTTTATTTCCGTGTTTTGATCAACCCGATATTAAAGCAAGCTATAGTCTAACTATTACCGCATCTAAGGAGTGGTTAGTTTTGGCAGGTGCTCCGGTTGAGAAGAAAATAGAACAAGGAGATTTTATTAAGTACGAATTTGAAAAATCAGACAAAATGAGTACTTATTTGTTTTCATTTGTCGCTGGTAATTTTAAAAGTACCGCTCAGACGCTTGATGATTTTCCTATAACGATGCTTTATAGGGAAAATAACGCTGAAAAAATAAAGGAAAGTACAGATACTATTTTTGATTTACACCGTCAGGCAGTTTCTTATCTGGAAAACTATACTCAATATTTATTTCCTTTCAAGAAAATGGACTTTGCTGCTATTCCTGTTTTTCAATATGGAGGAATGGAGCATGTAGGCGCTATACAATATAGAGAAGGGACATTGTTTTTAGACCAAAATGCTACAGAAAGCGAAAAATTAAATAGAGGAAAGTTAATTGCTCACGAAACTTCTCACATGTGGTTTGGGGATTTAGTAACGATGAAATGGTTTGATGATGTTTGGATGAAAGAAGTATTTGCTAATTTCATGGCCGATAAAATAATGAATCCTGCATTTCCTAATACAAACCATAATTTACAATTCCTGACGGCACATTATCCTGCAGCTTATGATGAGGACCGTACTAAAGGAACCCATGCTATTCGTCAAGAATTAGCAAATCTCAAAGATGCTGGTTCTCTTTATGGTGGTATAATCTATCACAAAGCTCCTATTATGATGCGTCAGTTAGAGGCTACAATGGGTTTAGAGGCATTTAAGAAAGGAATTCAGAAATATATTAGTAAGTATGCTTATGATAGTGCTGATTGGAATGACCTTGTTGCGATTCTTGATGCCGAAACTACTGTGAATTTAAAAAAGTGGAGCAAGGTTTGGGTTAACAAGTTAGGCAGAGCTATTTTTACAGATGAAGTTAGTTATGATAGTGATTCAAGGATTAAAAATTTTGTAATCAAACAGCATGCTGAGGACGGCTCTTCAAATATATGGCCGCAAATATTTGAAATTGGATTGGTTTATCCTAAAACGACCAAGATAATTAAAGTAGCTGTAAATGGACGCGTAACAAATATAAAGGAAGCAGTAGGTCTTGAAAAACCATTGGCAATTGTATATAATTATAATGGATATGGTTATGGCGTGTTTCCAATAAATAGTAGGGATTTAAAGCGTATTCCGGAAATTAATGATGAGGTCGCGCGTGCTTATAGTTATATCAACCTTTATGAAAATACGTTATCGGGTACTATTTCTCCAAAATTAGCTTTTGATAACTGTTTGAGGGGACTCAAAGTTGAAAATAATGAGCTTATTGTAAAGTTACTGGCAAATCAACTGAGCTCTTTACATTGGTATTTTCTGACTGAGAATCAGAAGACAGCCAGTCAAAGTGCTTTAGAGGAAACGGTATATGATAGATTAAAAGAGGATTTACCTTCTAATATTAAAAAAACTTTATTTGGCTTGTTTGAGGACTTCGCTTACACAAACACTGCTAAAGAAAAGTTATACCAGATATGGAATAAAGAGTTGGTAATCGCTGGCTTAAAATTAAACGAGGATGATTTTAGTAATGTAGCGATGAAATTAGCGATATTTAAACATGAAAAATCGGATGAAATTCTTGTAAAAGCAAGACAGAGGATTAGTAATCCAGATAAGCAAAAGCGATTTGATTTTTTACAACCTTCGTTATCTAATGATGAAGCGGTAAAAGACGCTTTTATGGAATCATTAAAAGACGAGAAGAATAGGGAAAAAGAATCTTGGGTACAAACAGCATTAGCTAATATTCATCATCCTCTGCTTCAAAAGAATGCTATCAAGTATTTAAAAAGCAATTTAGATTTAGTTGAAGAAATTCAGCTCACTGGAGATATTTTTTTTCCAAAGGCATGGCTGGTTAATAGTATTGGTAAATACTCTTCTGAAGAGGCTTTGAATATAATGAACGATTTCTTAAAGCAAAATCCAAAATTCAGTCCAATTTTAAAAAGGAAATTGCTGCAAGCCACAGATGATTTATCTCGTGCGCAACTAATAAAAAAAGAGTAGTATGAAGATTGAGTCGCATATAGAAAAGGTTTCAAGTTTTCAGCATCTTGAACTATTGGCTAATCAGGTGGTAGAAGGATTTATCTCAGGGATGCACAAGAGTCCGTTTCATGGTTTTTCGGCTGAATTTGCTGAGCATAAAGTGTATAATATTGGCGAGAGTACCAAGCATATCGATTGGAAGCTATTTGCTAGGACAGATCGCTTGTATACAAAGCGGTTTGAGGAGGAAACTAATTTACGGTGTCATATTATTGTTGATAATTCTTCATCAATGCATTATCCTGAATTAAAGCCGAAGCAAAATTTTTACGAGAATAAAATTGGTTTTTCTGTTTTGGCTTCGGCTGTTTTAATGAATCTCTTAAAGAAGCAGCGGGATGCTATAGGGTTAAGTGTGTTTTCAGATACCTATGAGTATTATGCACCAGAAAAAGGGAGTGACCGTCATCATCGAATGGTATTGAACGCACTTGAAAACACTTTAGTTAAACCCAAGGTTAAAAAGAATACAGATACAATTACTTTTTTACATCAGATTGCCGAAAAAATGCATAGGCGTTCCATGATTATATTATTTACAGACATGTTTCAATCTGACTCGGGAGAGGAGAAACTGTTTAGCGCATTGCAACATTTAAAACATAACAAGCATAAGGTGGTCTTGTTTCATGTTGTAGACGCTAAAACAGAATTGACTTTTAACTTTGACAATACTCCCAGGAAGTTCATTGATGTAGAGACTGGTGAATCCATTTCGGTTTTTGCTGATAATGTGAAGCAAGAATATGAAAAACAAGCAGCTTTGTATTTTAAAAAACTGGCTTTAAGCTGTGCTCAAAATAAGATTAAGTACGTTCCGGTGAATGTTAGTGATAATTTTGAAAAAGTTTTGCTGACATACTTAGTTGAAAAACAAAACTTTGGCTAGGGAGTTTAAAAAAATATTTATTTTTTAATTACAAATGCTTGCGTAAGTCGAAAGGTATTGTATCTTTGCAACCGCAATAACGCAGAGGTTTGGTAGTTCAGTTGGTTAGAATACCTGCCTGTCACGCAGGGGGTCGCGGGTTCGAGTCCCGTCCAGACCGCAATATTGGGGAGAGCCTTTCTTAACGGAAAGGCTTTTTTGCCCCATTAAAGTATCTAAAGTTAGTTGTGTTGTTTGGTCGAGTTGGTAGCAATGAGACCGGGTTTAGTAGTTAGACCAATGAAAAGCTTTCCATGTTTCTGGATTTATTCAGAACCTACGGATGGCTTTTTTGATTTACGGTAATTTGTCTTTGGGTATTGTTTTGTGGAGGCGTGCAGTTTTCACTATAATTAGAGTCGTGAAGATTTGTAAAAGTGCTTTAAAAGTGACCTTAATGTGGTGTGAATAAGGTGAGAGAAGTCACTTAATTTGTAAATTTTGGTATTTTACGAGGTGTTTTTGATGCTGAAAAAGAGTGAATGGTATTTTTATTAGATTAATAATTGAGTAAAAATTTAAATAGAGGGCTGACGTCTAGTATTTTGAGAAAGTATGTTTTAGTAATGATATTTTTTTTTGAATTTAGTGTTGGTTTTAAACTAAAATGTATTGTATATTTGCAACCGCAATAGCGCTGAGGTTTGGTAGTTCAGTTGGTTAGAATACCTGCCTGTCACGCAGGGGGTCGCGGGTTCGAGTCCCGTCCAGACCGCATTATTGGGGAAGCCTTTCTTAACGGAAAGGCTTTTTTTTGTTTCAAATAATTTCGTTTCGTGTTTTGTAGGATCAAGCGCAAAAGTTGGGGATTATCCAAAAAGGTTAGATAATCTGAACAAGAAAAAGTCAATTTTCCCTATGCTTGCAAATTGAAGTGTAAATGCTTTTTGTGTTGAAAGATTATGTAAATATGGAGTTATTTCGATTATTACCGCAATCCAAAATTGTTTGCTTTTTCGCTACTAGATTTCTTATCTAATTCTTCGGGGATTATTTTGGGGTAATCTAATTGGAATGGCGATTTTGCTAATTCAGAAATATTTCGGAATAATCAAACTAAATCCTGAGAATTACTACGTCGATCAAGTACCAGTGTATCTTAATTGGGGGTACATTGTATAATTAAACGGACTTACTATAAGTGTGTGTTTTTTAGTATTGCTAATTCCGTCCTATATAATAACCAAAATTTCACCAGTTAAAGCAATGCGTTTCGATTGATATAGTGTTTGGGCGTTCCCCATTATAAAAAAAGAGGCTATACCTATATATAAGGAGTAGCCTCTTTTTTTTATAATCGGTCGGGCTATTCGCTACAAGTCCTCGCCGCGATTCCACTTCGTTGCATCGGGACTGTGGGCTT
>NZ_JASMRH010000043.1:0-17556 GCF_041431385.1 Flavobacterium sp. Arc2
TTATAGGAAGTAAGCTCGAAATAATCAACTATGATTTCAGGTAATAATAACTTGATAAGTTCGCTATAGGAATCTTGTATTGAGACATATTTTATAAACACAAATATCGAAATTTAATATTTCCCCACAACATTTAGACTTGATCCAAGTTAACCCGGGAAAATGATACCTGAAACCGCTACAACTATGCTTGTTAATAAGTTAGAGAATAAATCTGAAGCGAAATTTTCGACCAAAATAATCAAAACAAGTCTTATTTAAAGGCAATCTACTGCTGGCTTGAAGTCCTCTTAATCAATCATTACTACCCATTTATAAATAAAATCGTACCTCATTTAATGCATTTGTTAAATCATTATACATATGCAAAAATTCTCTTGCAATACTCATTCATACCAATTAACATTTAAACCAGAAATCATCTTAAAACTATTTATCCTCCATAGTATTTTTTTCATTGAGTAAATTAAATACAACGCAAATTCGCTTTAAAATTTACTTCATTAAACCCAAAGTTGTTGATATTGCGAATTTTATCTCGACTATATTATGAACACTACATTTCATGTAATTAATGAACAATGTTTACTGACGTAATATCAACTACTTTCCTTATTTCAGGTACATATTTTATTGTTTTTTCTTAAACATTTTTCTGTTCTTATAATTACTTTGGTTTTAACTCCCCACCTCTGTATACTGTCATACCATTTAAATAAACATAACCCACACCCTCTAAATCAACCTACTAAACACTTATTCCTTATGTTTGTATCTTTACAAATAAAAACTTTGAAATTTTTGTGACCATTTTGGTGACCTTGTTTTTTAATAGCATATCGAAAGCCTCATATTTATTGGTATTATTATCAATGCATCGGAGCCTCTTTCTTCAAATGAGATTTCCAGCGCTTTTGTTTACAATCTCGAATCATATCTAAAGTACGAAAGTACTTTTAAAGGAAAAGTAGGCATCAAAAATAACTCGATGGTAAAATATATGAGAATGTATAAAACTGCCTGTAATTACTGTATAAGAATGGGATTGATGGAGAAGAATCCATTTAATCTTTACGATGGAAAATTGAGTATCAAAGATGCTGTATTTTTAACACAAAGCGAATTAGATGGAATAGAGAATAAGCAATTTTCAGTGGAACGCTTGGAGCATGTTAAGGATGTTTTTCTTTTTAGTTGCTACACGGGTTACGCCCTCATTGATGCCTGTAACCTTACAGAAAGCAATATATTCCAAGATAGTAGTGATGCACTTTGGATTATGACAAATAGGGCTAAAACAGCAATTAGAGCTAACGTTCCTATCCTACCTCCCGCCCTGAAGATCATTAATAAATACAAACATCTGCAAATTGGATTGATACCTCAGATATCCAATCAAAAAATGAATTCCTATCTCAAGGAGATTGCTGATTTGTGTGGCATAACTAAAAATTTGACTTGGTATGTGGCCAGGCATACTTTCGCAACTACGGTAACCTTAGGTAACGGAGTGAGGATAGAAAATGTTTCATCAATGATGGGCCATACAAATATTAAACAGACACAGCATTATGCTAAAGTATTAGATGTAAACGTAATGGAAGATATGACTAAATTAAAGGTGAAATATATGTAATCTAACTTCACTTTACTAAAGAAAATGTTCAGGTAAAATAACATGTATGTTTAATAAAAAAAAGGATTCCCACAGGAATCCTTTTTTTTGACACTATCATAAAAATTATTTTTTTTTATTTTTTACATCTGATAATTAACTAATTATTCTATCTAACTCTTTATATTTTTGATATTAGTAATTAATTCATTCTCCATTTTTATTGAGTAATTTTTCTATTTTACTTGCCTCATACAAAAATATATCACCGAGTTTTGTATATGGAAGTACACCAGTTTGGCGGTATTTGATAATTGTGTTATTAGATAAACCGAATATTTTCTTTAAATCTTCATTCCTATAGTATCGTAACCTTGGCTTTACATCTTGACTACTAATCTTAGAATCAATTTTTTCCAGTCGGGCTTGCAAAGGCTCAAGCAAATTTTTAATTGCTGACAAATATGCGAATATATTAGCTTTTCCTTCTTTAGACATGATCTATGAGTTTTTTATTAGTTAAAACAGAGAATGAAGAATAATGGTTTTTTTAAACATCTTTAGAGTAAATTATTATTTAAATGCAATCTTTTCTCTTCGTTTTTGGAGTACTTCAATAATTTTATCGAGAAATCTCAATTGTTTATCTCCATAAGTAAACCCCTTAGCTTCTGAAAATTGTTTACTTATTGTGCCGATACTAACCTGATTGCCTAAATCTCCAAAATAGGTGAAATTATCTTCAATAAATTTCTGCATTTTACTTCTATTTTGCTTTTCGTTTTTATCGTCAAAAAATAAAACAGCCTCATCCATTAGGATGTAGAAAAGTTGCGCTAGTTCATTTTTATTATAGTGAGAAGCACATTTACACTTTGGTACTTTCATTATAATAGCATCTTCATTTGTATTATTGGATAGCCTTGATCCTAGTAATGACTCGAATTGTTCGATCTTGGTGAATAGTACTCGTACCGAAACCGAAAGCTCGTTAACTGTTACTTTCTTCATCTTGATTTTATATTGAAATTCTTGGCTATAAACTTGGTGCCGAACAGGAAAAATAAATCTTGCTCGCCTGATTTCTTTTAAAAGAAGGTTCGTACTTGATATAACCATACTCGTTTAACTCTCTTACACATTTATGATAAGTGCTTGATGCCGATATTTTTGCTATTCGCATAATTTCATAACTAAAAACCTGTATAGGACTAGCAAAACCCCTATCCTCACTATATTTCAATAAAGCGGCATACACACCGATATGTGTAATACTGATACGGCAATCCTTTTCAATAGCTGAGAAGAAATCTGATAAGGGTTTTAGACTATCCATTATTTATCACATTGAATTAGACTGCTTTTTTGTTCTTTTTTTTTCCTTAGGTACATCAGGCTCTTCACTATCAATACTTGTCCCTTGTTTTTTACTGTCCTTTTTAACGGAAACCTTCTCCCCTTCTTTCTGTTTCTCGCCTTTCGACTCTCGATTATCAATACGCTTCATATTTGTATCGTAAACATTGATTGTCTTGAACTGGGGATTAACTTCAACAAATTGCTTGAGCTCCTTACCATCCTTCAAAAATGTAGCAGACTGAAGGTTTCCTTTTTTCAGAGAATCCATTAAATCCTCTTTGTATTTTGGAGTTTCTAATTCTTTTATAGGCAACTTACCTAGGGTAGCTTCAAGATCATAACCATAATTCTGATGATAGTGGTTTAGCTTGAAGTTACCATTACTATCTGTTTGCTTAAAATCCATCTGCACCCAAGAATTATAAACCTGACCTTCTTTGTTGGTTAGTTCTTTATTGACTGCTCTGCCTTCCATTAGATTATACGCTTCTTTCATGGTAATATTACTCCCTTTATTAATGTAGAAAGTCTGCTCCAGTGATTCTTTAGAATTGTCTTTCTGTACATCCAGCTTGTAAGAATTAAAAAAATACATCTCACTCTGGTCAGATTTTTTAAAACTTAATGTCGCTTTGGCACGATCTGTACCATATAAAACTTCATGCTTTAATGTAAAATTAGAGGCTTGTTGTTGCATCTTCTCCTTCAATTCATTATCCAAACCTTCTCCAAAACCAGTGTACTTAACCTGGTTACGCAAGTATTCAAAATTTTTATCGTTCATGATTCTTATATTTAAATGATTACTAGTTAAAGTTTAGGTAGAACTGTAAGCCGTAAAAGCTTTGTGTTTTTAAGCTGTAATTGAAGGTGTCTCCCACCATTCTTTTCCATTAGTTGGATTACTAAGTGTTTTTCATATGGAATCGTAAACTTGGGCAGAGCAAAAACAGTTGTGCCCTCAGATTCGCCATTAATTGTACTTAAGTTATTGTGAATAAGTATTGGTACGATTTCTATCTCTTGCGATGCGGTTCGCTTTATTTTTCTGCTGTCGCGAATAAAAAATCGAAGCTGGTCTATATCATAATTAATACTAGAACTGTTCACCACTCTTGTCCTGAAGTATAGGACATCATCTCGTATATAGATTCCATTCAATTGAAATTTAATCTCATATTTTTTTTTCATAGCACCAGCTATCTTATTCTTATGATAAAAAGCTAATTTGGAATATTTAAGTAATTTCTCCTCGTTCCCACTCTGCTCTGAAAAGTAAATTTTCGGACTATTTGACTTTACCATGTCTAGACTGAGACTCAATTGCGGCGACTCCTCATCATAGTTTACCACAAACGAATACAGCTTTGCATCTGCTGTGATCACCGTAAGGTTCGTCTGAATAAACCCTTGCTGCGCTGCTTTAATATGCAATATATTTTCCATCCCTTTCGCTTTCTGGGTTAATACATCTTGACTTCCCTTGTCTACACTTTTAATGGCATAAGGAAAAGCTATAGTTGTTGTTTTTGAATACCCTATATATAAGGTATCCGACTCCATTTCTGCAAAATGATTTCTTTCCGTTAGCTGTGCAAAGGCTCCATTGGAAACAATCCATAAAAACCCCATAAGTAATACATTAATTTTTTTCATTTTTTTAGTTTTTTAGTTTTTTAGTTTTTAAATTGAGTCACTTCCTTTTTGGTTATCATCGCGAAGTAATACTTGATAACCGGCTTTTAAAAGCACTTTAATCAATTTTACTTTCTTGCTTAGCAGGCTTTTTGCCGCCTCTATTCCTGCTCCCGCAGCCTTTGCTCCCCAAGAATCATCAAGAGTCCCCATTCCTATGTTCTGCAAGGAACGATCAGCAGTTGTTTTAGCAACATCTCGATTAATAGTACCAGGAATATAAATTCCATCCAATCCGTCCATATCGTAAACAGAAAGTGCTACTGGATACAAGGAACTATTATACCTAAGACTATTTATTTTGATAGTCAGTCGCTCCCCTTTTAAAGAAGCTATTCCAAACAAAAAATTGTCTTTTGGTATCTCAAAACCATTAATATAAATAGCACTAGTAAGCCTTAATTTTACAGTAGCCCCATTAACTATCGTTTGCGTTTCATGAATAACAGCCGGTACTGTATTTTGAACATCGACAGTACTTCCATTTTCATCCAAAGAATAAAATCCATTACGCTGGGATTGTCCATCAATTAAAAGATTATTTTTTGGCATGCTTTGTAATGAAGAAGTCATCTCTTCCATCGATTTGGAGCTGATCGTAAATACTTGTCCCCGATTTTCTTTCGAGACTTTTCTAAGTCTTTCCTGAACTCTTTCAGGATGCTGAATATCAAGTATGTTTTCAAGCATTCCGCTAAGTTGTTTCAATTCAGGGTCTTCATTTTCTTTCTGCTCATTCATAGTACTCATCATTTGTCCTAACCTATCAATGTCGTCGGAATGCATTTCTGATGCATTTGATTTTGCCTTTTTACTCAAACCTAGATTTTGATCTGTAATTATAGTTGGGCTATTTATGGCCTTTTGTAGTGCTTCAAGCTTTTTACGAACCTTTTCTTCGTTTAAATCCCGATACATAGCTGTATTTAATCCGCTGTGCCCATCGTTGTGCCTACTTCCTTTAAAAGTCGTATCCTTAGTAATTTCTGCTGTAGCCCCCTGAAAAGATTGCCTTAGATAATTCGGATCATTTTTAATGAGTTCTTCCAACTTTGCTGAATCAATTGCAGCTTGTTCATAGTAATTCATCTTATCCAAGAACAGTCCATCTTTCAGGTTTGCATCAGGAAGCTTGGTATTAAAGCCTTTTTTTTCTGCTGTTTCTAAAGTGGAGGCCTTCATTTCACCACCTCCTAGTATCCAAAACAGACCTGTAATAAAAGGCAGTACTAAGAGCGGGAGTACTAGAAGCATCTTGCGCTGTCTGTGCATTTTTAGTGATTCGGTTTTTCGTTCCATATTATTAATTTTTAAATTGTGAGCGATAATAATTCTCTACCATGATAAGGCTATCCAGAAGTGCAGGGCGGTATTGCAGGATGCTGTCCTGTACTCTTTTTCCCGTGGGACTACGTCCCAAACTATCCATATATATCTGGAAACGGACAATTCTTTCTAATTCCGTTTTGCTTAATGATCTATTAAGTTGATTTTGTTTAGAGTCGAATACTACTCTATTTGTGGGTCTGCTGATCGGACTGACGTCTATGCTCTTCGAATTTTTTCCATTGAGACCATTCACAATCAGATAAACATTGCCAGAAACTGTAAATACTACAAAACAAAATAGTATTACAATCCAACTTTTAGCGGATAAATGTGCCGTCTTCTGTTCCAGCCACGTAACGCATCTATGCTGTAGCCAAAGATTAGCCTCATAGAATCGTTGGAATAAATAGCGCTGTTTACACTTAATGTCTTCATCGCATTGCTTGCTCTTTCTTTTAAATGTGTATTTCATAATCAATTCTTTTTTATTTTCTGTTCTTTGTACCTAAATCTCGATTCTCAATAGTGCTCCAGCGCTCAATTAAAAAACCATGTGGATTGTTGTCGCTTCGGGACACATTTCGAAGATTCCCTTCTGTTATAAGACTTCGATGAGCAATACTTGTGGGTCTTATTATATTTTGTGAAGCATAGCAGCAGAACCGATAGGGATAGGCATTTATGTCAATTGTTACGCTATCCACAACGATGGTTTGGCTAACATTACCTGATATGATACCAGAATAATAACCGTTTTCTTTTAAATCATCATACACTCTTTTTGCACTGTCATCCGCTAGATAAAGCGCCTTGGTAACATTAATTTTAATCACTTTATCATCAGGGTCTAGACTAAAAAACAGCATGTGAAATGTTATTACATGATCCTTTGCTTCAACTGGTATATTTTCCTTTCTATGAGACGAAAAGGCTTCAAGTGCTTTTCCATTGGCGAGTATATATACCTTATCCTGCATTTGAGAAACCAGACTAAAACTTTTGTGAAGAGCAAAGCAGCATAGGACAACACATCCAATTATAACTAGCATCGTAAAGCTCCGAACATATCGAAAAGCCGTGTCAATATTTTTCATTTTACTAAACATCATACTTCAATTTATTGATTAAGAATTACCTTTTAATTTATCACTCATATAACCTTCCTTATCTTTGAAAGAAGGAGTTGAACTACTAGATCCCGACATACTTTGATACAGCCGTCCTGCCGCATTACCCATCGCATCTGCCACCATACCAGTACCAGTAGAGACAGTACTTATTGCAGAATTTGTAGAATTACTGAAGATCGTAGTTACCTTTTGACTCAATGCTCCACCACCACCCGCATGGACTATATAATTGGCTACTGAGGGAACCGTAAAATAGCCGACAATCCCTATAATCATAAACACTAAATACGCCATATCGGTTCTACTAAAGAAAGTATCTCCGTAATCATTTACTTGGGCGATGTCCAATTGTAACATCTTCTCCTGTATTTTTCCGATGATGCTACCGAAAATATTAGCAACAGGAAGCCACAGATAAATATTGATGTATCGCGCCAGCCAAACGGTCAAAGTATGTTGAAACCCATCAAAAACAGCAATCCCAAATACTAAAGGTCCTAGTATGGAAAGCACTACAAGTTGAAAAGTACGTAGGGTATCGATACACAATGAAGCTGCTTCAAACAAAACCCTTAATACTTCACTCATCCATTCTTTAACCGAATTGCGAAAATTAAACGATGCCTTTGCCATGGCAAATTTGACATCGTTGCCTATCCCCTCAATCATTCCTTCGCTATCCGGATTTGCATTGTCGTGTGTATATTTATACCATCTGTCCTGATCACCACTTCCGGATTCACCAACATACATCTGCCAGGAGTTAGTGCTTTTAATGGCTTCTTCTTTCTTTTGAAGCAATAACTCAATAGCCTTATTAGAACCTTCCACCATAGAAGCAGTCGCTGTAACGGTAGGCTTCATTACTCCGTTGATTAATCCCAAGACCGAAGGGAAAATCATAATACAGAAACCGATTGCAAAAGGCCGCAGGAGCGGATAAAAATCTATCGGTTCTGCACTGGCAATATGCCGCCATACTCTTGAGCCGATATACCAAATAGCCGCAAAGCCGGCTATGCCCTGTCCTACTCCCAGTAAATTGTTACACAAAGGCATCATTTCATCATAGAGCTGATCTAGAACTCCATGTAAACTGTTCATGTCCGACGCTATGCTTTGTGCCTGACTCCCAAAGGGCAATACAATTCCTAGGGCTGTAAATAATACTCCCTTGCTTCTCTTTGCCATCTTTATTTTTATTTAGTTATTTGTATTATAAATACTATGCATTACACGCACATCATTACGTTCTTTTGCACGCTGAATCGCCAATACTGTAGTGTTGTTATTAAAGCTTCGAAGAAATAAAAGTTTGTCCTGCATATCAGCATAAACCTTGTCAATCGCTGTGAGTCTTTCCTCATCGGTCATTCTTAATGTATTGGCGGTAATAACCGTTACCAATTCGTCCAAATTCCTCAAGCTCTGATTTAGTAGATTACTATATACGTTTGAGAAATAGGCTATTTCAGCAGGACTGAAATTCCCACTATTCCTGAAGCCTTCAAATGCGGACTTGTATTCTTTTACCAAAAGCAATTGATATTTCACAATCTCACCGACTCTTCTGTAGTTCCGTACTGTGGGACTTACTTGCATTAAGGCATCAAGGAATGTTTCATGAAGGCTAAAGTTACCCTGAGACAATTCTTTAATTGTGTTATAACCACCACTCAGGATCTGATATCCCTTTTTCATATCTGTAAGAATCTGCTTGAATTGTGCTAACTTTTCTATGTTCAATAGCAACTGTTGCATTTCCTGTGATTGAGCTGCAAGCCTAGGTGGAAAAAATAAGCTTAGGAAAAGAATTCCAATAATTAGTATCTTTTTCATTAGAAATTGGTATTAATGCCATTCAAGTCACGGCTTGTTTTCAAATCTTTCTTTTCTTTGGCTCTCGACAACACCATTAATCTTGTTTGCTTACTAAAGCTTTCACCAAAACTGTAATTCTCCAACATATTCAGATACAAGGCATCAATGCGTTTCATTCGCTCGTCTTCTTTCATTTCTAGTTGACCATCCGTCACTATGGTTAAGAGTTCTGCTAAATTTCCGTCACAATTCTCAATTAGACGATCCACTACTCTTTTGATATAGGCTATTTCATTCCCATGAAAGAGATCATCCCATTTCACTTGTCTAATAATGAAACTTGAATTTTTGATGATTTTTAGTTGAAGAGCTATAATCTCGCCCACCTTTGCATATGTTTTTATTTTCGGATTGACTGTTTTCAGCGAATTGAAATAATCGGAGTGAAGATTAAATTCTCCTCGTTTGAAATCACCAATTGTCGTTAACCCCTTTTTTGCTACCGAATATCCTTTTTGGGCATAATCAGTATAGGTCTTTAGAGCAGCTATTTGCTGCAACAATGCTTTTCTTTGCTTTGGCTGTCCATGAAGGTTATTGATCATCAATGCTGTAAATAGTAAAAACAGAAATAACTTTTTCATAGCTTTATTATTTTAGTACGGAATCCCGTAAAATTTCTTAATAGCATCTACGTCATGCTTCGTTTTCGCTCTTTGCAGACTAAGCTGCCTATTTTGCCTATTGAATAATCTAAGATCATCATAGTTGGCCTCAATCTGATCAGCGGCGTTATTAATGATTTCCAATCTTTTGGCATCACTCATTTGGATCGTAAAAGAATCCAGAATCAGAAAAATCTGATCGATATTATTTAAACTCTCGTTTAATATACCCGAATACACTTTATGCATATGCTCCAGTTCTGTCACATTAATATGTGGGTCTTGTCTAATGAGGTCCCAAGCTCTTTCATATTCATTCACGAGCCGTACTTGTTTTTGCGTAATATCCCTAATTCGCTGGTAATAACTAATTATTGATTTAACTTTCATTAGCTCCTCGTAGTAATTCTTATACAAGTCTTTTTGTTTCTGTGTCCACTGCGAAATATCATCTAGTTTTAGTTTGGAAAGCGTATTCTCTAGTTTCTTGTGTGCATTTTGAAGCCAGATAGTTTCATTTTGCAACCGCTGTATTCGCAAGTCTATCGCCAAAATCACTTTTTTAATTATGGTAGTTATCACTCCAACTATAGGCAAAGAAACGACTGCTGCAGGCCTTGCAGGACTACTGACCAGCAGTAGACAAAGCAAACACAAGCATATTTTTCTCTTTGTTTTCATAATGCATTTAATTTAGGTTTGTCTTCTCCTCTTTTAGAGCGTTATAGTCTCTTTTTCATCCTTTTGCTTCCTCTCGCAAGTCAGCAGCCAATGCAGTAATTCCTTTTTGAATATCGCCTCCAAACATTTTCGAATAGGCTTGGACTTTTAATTTTTCCGTTTCCTCGGTGGTATAAGCGAGATATTCTTCTAGGGAAACTTCTGTTCGGTAAACTTTAGATAGCATTCCTCCCAGTGAGATAAATACTTCCTTGTATTTTTTGTCTGGATCATTGGATTTATTTACTGATAATACCAATGCTTTTTCTTTTTCTGTGAGCCCTAATAGCTCTTGAATTTGCTCAAATTTGTTTTGATACTTACTCTGATCCAGTAATATCTTGCAGTCGCTATTATTGATGATAGCCTGCTTCACTACTGGTGAAGAAATGATATCTTCCACTTCTTGAGTAACCACGATTGCCTCTCCAAAAAACTTTCGAACGGTCTTAAATAAATACTTAATGTATTCAGCCATACCTTCTTTAGCAATAGCCTTCCATGCTTCCTCAATTAATATCATTTTACGAACTCCCTTTAGCTTTCGCATTTTACTAATAAACAATTCCATTATTATAATGGTAACCACTGGAAAAAGTATCGGATGATCCTTAATATTGTCTAATTCGAATACTATAAATCGCTCTTGTAACAAGTCTAAATTTTCTGTTGCATTGAGCAGATAGTCGAACTCCCCACCTTTGTAATAAGGACGCAATACGTAGAGAAAATTATTCACATCAAAATCCTTTTCTTTGACCTTGTCCCCTTCCAATATTTTTACAAAATCCTCTTTTAAAAAGTCATAGAAGGTATTAAAGCTGGGAAACAGCTGCAAATTGACAGCCAGCTTCTCATAATACAATTGTAAAGCATTCGACAAGGCTACATATTCAATGCGATTAAAGGTTTCATCGTCTTTTTTCCAAAGCGCCAATAGCAAGGTTTTAATACTTTCTTTTTTCTCTGTATCCAAAATATCACCATTACTGATGTAAAATGGGTTGAATTTAATTGGATTGTCTTCATCATAGGTAAAATAGTACCCTTTTACCATATCGCACAATCCTTTGTAACTATGCCCTACATCCACAAGTACTACATGGGTTCCTTGCTCGTAATAGCTTCTGACCATATGGTTCGTAAAAAAAGATTTTCCGCTTCCTGAAGGTCCAAGAATAAACTTATTGCGATTGGTACAAATGCCCATCTTTATCGGTTCATCGCTGATATCCACATGGACGGGCTTTCCTGTCAAACGATCACCTAGTCGGATTCCAGTGGGGCTTAGCGAAGAACGATAAGCTGTTTCCAGATTCAGAAAGCAGCTTGCTTGCTCCACAAACGTATCAAAGCTATCGTTCATCGGAAAATCAGCTGCATTTCCTGGAATCCCTGCCCAATAAATTTGGGCAGCTCCTACCGTTTCCTGTTTTGCGGCTGCATCCATTTGTACTAAAGCAGAAGAAACTTTGTTTTTAATTCCTTTCAATTCTTCTTTTTGATCGCTCCAAACCAATACGTTGAAATGTGCTTTAACCGGTAACCGTTGCTGACTAATCGCTTCATTAAGAAAATCATTTGTAGCATCCCGAGCAATTAAGTTCTCTCTGCTATAAGCCGATAAAGATTGTAAGCGTAACCTTTTACTTTCTAACTTCTGTAAAGTTTTTTGAAAATCCTCTATAAAAATATACTGATTGTAAATATGATTACAAGAAAGCAGCTGACCCAACGTTGAGGCAAAACCAACGCTAAATTTGGTCCTATCAGTTGAATATCGGTCATAATTAATTCTCGAACCGCAAAGTGCAGGTAAATCAGCTGCATCCCCTAAAGTATATACCTGGCAATGTTTGTCTCCAACCTGTAAACCTTCGTTGAAAGCAATGTCATTAAATACAAAGGAATCTGGTTTCTCAGACAAGCAGCAATAGCGTTCTATAACTCCAATTTTTCTGCTATGACTACGCAACTCATCATTGCCCAGACGCTGCAGTTTTACAAAGCCACTGTCTTCCAATATTCGCTTGAATTGCCCTGTACTATCGACAAAATCTTGACGTAAACTTTCCTTTAACGTTTCTTCAGGCACGATTGATGGCCTAATTAAATTAGAAAACAAGGAACTGGACGTCTTTCTTCCCCCTGGTTTTTTAGTCAAAAAAATATAGCATGAATGATCTAAAAAAGGACGTTCATTAAAGAATCGTTCACTGCAACGACTAAGAAAACTATGGTCATCATTTTCAAAATGCGGTTGATACTTACTATCAATGAACCAGTCTTGCTTGTGAAAAACGCTAAATTTCGGCAATAACTTTATGGCCTTCACCCACGCTTGGTGAAATGACTCATACTCCTGATCAGATAGCGTAAATATTTCTGGTAGTTCTGCTTTGAATACTACAGTAATGTCTCCCTGTTTGGATAGAATACAATCGTGTTCAATATCCATTATCGGCAAAATAGCCTCCATCGTCTTTTCCATCATCATCTCCATTTAACTGTCTCTTCATTCCGTTCGCTATAGTTTCCGCATTTTAAAAACGCTCCTACTTTGAGTCTTGATTGCTTTAGGCAATTGTCTTTTCGCTAACGCTTTCATCATCCCAAACTCTCCGTACTTATGACTCATTTTATAAACTTTTACAACCATCACGGTTCCTCCAATACATATAATCCCTAAGGAAATATAGAAGGGAAATCCGATTATATACATGATTGAAAAAAGGATCATTAATACTACTATTCCAGCTCCAAAATACCAGATGTATTGCGCTTTTAACCCTTTGAATTCGATACTTTTATTGATTCCTTTGTTGATATGATATACCGTATTTGCCATATTTATAGAATTTTAAACTCCAAAAAATGATTTTATCACGGTGGCAACTACAACTAAAAAAACACAGCTGCCAAACCAGGCCGCCGCTACTTTTCCCGTATCAGGATCACCCGCATTCCATTTCTGATATACCTTAACGGCGCCGATCAGCCCAAGTAATGCACCAATAGCGTACATCAATTGGGTGCCTGCATCAAAATAACTCCGTACTTTTTGGTTCGCTTCATTGATTCCCGCAAGCCCATCTTGTCCATATCCTTGATAACTGAATACTAACAATAGCACAATGCTAACACCGACAATCCTTTTTTGTCGACTTACTCTTTTTAAATTTCCGATGCACTTCTTCATAATACTTTGTTTTATAGTTCAAATCATTAAAAATAATGCAGAGCATGCCACTGTCTCAATTTCTCATTCCTGTCACATTAAGCCATACCGCACTGAAACGGACAGGGGCAATTCCTCCACAATCTTTTATTATTCTTATTCATTTTCGTTCCATAATTCTTCTACCTCTACCTGACTTAAACTTATAAAATCTTGCTTATTGCATTCTGAGATTATCATTTCACTGACTGAGGATCTAAAGGGGGAGTTTTTAATAGATGGAAACTCACAAAGGAGCAAACTGAGATAACTCTGAAACTCTGTTTTGACTAATTTTCTTTGAGCTGCCTCTTTTACAACATTTTTCAATCCTTCTACAAAAGCATCTATATTAATAATAGATTCTTCTGGCTCTCCAAATGATGGCTGCAATGAAGTATCAGTAAAAGTTTGCGGCTGAACTACATCATAATGAATTTCTAAATCCTTACTCCTGCAATTCCGAATGGTCCACTTTCCTGTCACAATTTCTTTGATCTCTACAAAATAAAATCGCAATCCAATAAATAAATACCAACTTGCAAATAGCAGTACAATCACAACGATGTAATTGCCCCATGAAATGTTTGTAAACATAGCTTCATAATTAAATGTTCAACTTCCTTTTTTTATTTCCATCGAACACTATAAAAAAAAGTGTTTGATTTCATAAGTCAAAAGAACAATTAGTTAACTTTATTCACAAGTACAACTTTAAGTTGTACCCTTTAGTACCCCTGGTCAACAGAGCATATATCACACTTTACACACGGAATTTAGTAGCTATTTATTTTTGTGATCATCTTCTCTAACGTGCGAATTGCTACTACTTTATCACGGTCTTCTGCATTGTAAGACTTACTTCTTACAGATTGATAGGAAAGCTCTTTTTTAAAAGGAGTAGATAAATAAGGAACAATACTTTTAAATACCTGACTCATGGAGCGGGCTTTTACCACACGAGATTCATCTGCAGCTCTCAAAATAAGAGCAATCTGATCACACGATAAATCACATTCCATTTTAAGATTGGAATCTATTTTCGCTACGTCACTTTGAGGAGTTGTAACGATAGCAGCTTCTTCTTTGGTTTTTAATTGCTGTTCCAAGTAGCGAATTTCATGTTGAAACCAAGTATATAAAACCTCTTTCAAATGAGGCTCTTGAGGGTCAAACATTCTTTTGGGCGTGCAATAGAGCTGCCCAAATTCTTTGTAAATAAGTAATATAGCGGCCAACCTTTCTCCAACTGTAGTATAGTGATCGAGCTGGAGCATAATCCTATTCTTAAGATAAGAACTGTATTCCTGACAATTAAAATTAAATGCTATCAATATTTCATCTGCTGCCGAGTATATAGTACTTTTTACAACTGGTAACGCATCATTAGCTAAGGCGTTCAATAGTTCCTTTCTATACACTATTTCCCTGTAAGTGCTTTTGTGCGTATACTCAGATGTCACTTTTTGGTAAAGTTTTGCAATTGCAATTTGTAAAGGTTCTTCTGTACTAGAAGGAGCCTTAGAAATATTTTTTTTTAAAACTTCTAGTTTGGACAGAATTTCTCTTTTGGAAACTATTTGATAGGTGATCGGAACACGCTCATCCAAGCTAAGGTATTTGTAAAAGCGATTTTCAACAAAAGATAATAAATCCTCTAACACAGCAATAACTGTAGTCCCGATATTATGAAGATGGGGTTCTCTAAAAAAATCATGCTGCTGATTTTCAATGCTACAATCTAAAAGATAAATAAAAATGGAATGGTATTTTCGAACCAAATGTCGAAATTGTCTCTTTTTTCGAATAGAAAAAATTTCTTCCTTAATCTGGATCTGAATCCTACGGGATTCTTGTAAAATATGGGCAACTAGCTCCTTACTTTCAGCAATAGTTATGGATTGTAGTACACCACTCCTTGCATTAAGTTCCTGTACTATTAAACAATCGAACCATTCTAAGTGGTATTTTTTTTGCATCACAGAATTGTTTTTATTGGTTGTGAAAAACAATTGATTAGGGGAGAAATAGATCTATTTGCTTAAACTGCTTCGGTAGACCGTCGGTGATTTTCCAACATGCTTTTTAAAAAAGGTACTAAAAGCGGAAGGACAGTTGAATCCCAAATATTCTGACAAGAAATTTATTGTAATTTGGTCGTCTTCAAGTGCATTTTTTGCCTCCATGATAAGGGTTTCTTCAAGGATTCTTTTTACTGATTTCCCTGTAGTATGTTTAACTACCTTATTGAGATGACCAGGGGTTACGTATAAAACACCTGCATAAAATTTTACGTTGTGCTGCTCTTTAAAATGTATGGCGAGAATATTTAAAAATTGAATGGTCAAATTTTCATTTCTTGTAAAAATCAAGTGATAATCACTCACAAAATGCCCATAAATACAACGGAGTTCATATAAAAAGAGATTAAAACTAATACGCTGCAACTCTGTTGCTACATGCCGAATCGCTTTATCACTGTTCACTTGATACATCAACTTATAGATTAGCGATACCACTAAATAACTTTTAAGATCTAAACTCACCTTTCCAATACTTTTACCAATAAGAAAATAAAAAGCGTCAAGAAGGGCTTGCTTGTTACAATTTTCTATCGCAAAGGCGGTACTGAACGTGAGGTAGAACAGTTTTAGCTGAGGATCCGTGTCTAAAATGACTAAAGGTGCCCCTTTAGAAAGGACCACTAAATCATGGGCGAACAGCTCCAAAAAAACGTCATGAAAAGAAATTCTTAGACTGCCTGATTTTATAAGTAGTACAATTGTATTATTTATAAGGAACGCATCATCGCTCACTTTTTTAAGCGTACAATTCTTTAGAATTCGAACATCTAGGCCTCTAACAGGAAGTTCATTTAAATCAATGTGTAGTAAAGTCTTTATCATAATTCACTTGGTTCAAATAAAAAAGAATGCTGGCAAACTAAAGTCGTACTAATCATCCTTATTTGATTTTTCAATTACAATCAAAAAAATGAAATACAGGTTCATCAGGGTTGCTACAAAAAGTAAATACCCCATCGTTTGAGTACTCACATTTTTCTTGCGCCCGTTAAACCAATAGCCAACTATTTCATCATAGCTTAATAAATCTATAATGAAATAGAGACTAATAAGGTTAAATATGACCAACACTAAAGAAAAGTAAATGGGTAATTTCATCAGTAACAAGATCATTTTTTGTTATAAAAAGATTAACTGATTATGAGTAATAGCGCAGATTAGCGATTACAGAAATAAGTGAAGCCTGAAAAGGATGAAACCCCGATGCGACTTTTTTGTTCCCAACGGAAATTTCCCAATCTCGATCTTTATGTCCCCCTTCTGCATCAAGTGCATATCTGGTAACTGCGGTGATTCCTAAAATTGTTTCCAATTCGTTGCTTGTTAGATTAGTAGAATCCAATATTCCAGCTTCATATGTGGTGATGAAATTATACAATAGGCTATACTCTGCTTCCTTATTTTGAATGAGAGATACAAAAAAACCGAGTAAACTACTTTCCGCAGCTTCGCTCAAGGTACCTGCAGCTAGTATTGATGTAACCACAGTTTCAGGATTATTTATACTAATACTAATACCGTCTTCCGTAATCAATATATTGCTTTTACCATAAACATCGAGAGCCTTCAACTTTGCTCCCATATAATTTAATTGAGTCGCTAAATCTTGAATAGTTTTAGAATATCCATGAATCTGATAGTAGTCCGAAAGCCAAAAACCATATTTTTTCCCAACTTCATCGTAAGGATTAGCATCATTTGCTGGACCCAATTGTTTCGATACACTTGCTTGCACAGAAACACTATTAACTTCTTCAACTGTATTTCCATATTCATCCGTAGAACAGGAAATCATTACTAAAACAACAAACAAACCTAAAAATAAATTTTTCATAATTATAAGTTAACTAGATTCAATTAATTAATGCAACTCTCAGGAAAAAAGATAGGATAATTTTTTCAAAAGAAAGGACATTTAAGT
>NZ_JASMRH010000044.1:0-16937 GCF_041431385.1 Flavobacterium sp. Arc2
AAGTAGTTTTTATTGAAAATGGAGGTGGTCAGTTTGCTCCGGAATTAGGTGGTCATTTTGAATTGGAATCAGGTGGTTACTTTAAATTGGAATTGGGTGGTCAATATCATTGGAATTTGCACTGTATAACGAAACGCATCTTTTTCAGTTTCAAAAATGTACGCTGTTTCATTGATTTTGAAATTATCTTCAGAGTCTAAAACACTTTCTTTAAACTCTTCTAATGCTCTATCAAATAGCGCTTCGTTTATTAGTTCTTCAGGTTGCTTTTTTGATGAGTTTATATTCTCCAATGCTCGATCAGCAATTCTTTTAAAAACACCGTCTTTCTTTTCAAAACTAAGTTCTTTTCCGTTTTCAGTATCAGGGCGTATTCCTTGAATGAAATCTTCATAGCTGTAGTTTTGATGAAAGGTTATGAATTCTATTTGATTGTTTAAATTTTTATTAAATACTTGTAAAGCCTCACTATAGCTTATATTTTCATTACCAGTAACAATTTTGGCAGCTTCTAAAACGGTATTGTAGGTTTTGCCAGTGCCAGGAGGTCCGTAAAGGATTTGGTTTAAACTACAGTTAATATTCATATTTGACATGTCATTTTTTATATCATTTATTGAAAAATGTTTTTTGATAAAGTTGTAGTCATTCATTAAATCAGTTATTGAACCAACTGTAAAATCAATTAATCCTTGCCAATCTTGAACTTTGTTGTCCTCATATTTTATGATTTTGACTAGAGGGGAATTATGAAAGTCTCCGCGCTTATTAACATAGTAGTCTAATTTGTCGCCATTTTTTAAACCAACAGTATCAATTTTAACAATGTAGTTGAAATTCTTATCTAAGCCTAAAGTAAAAGCAAGCCATTCCTCTTCTAAATCTTTTGATGTAGGATATAATTTAGACCATAAATAGCCATCAAAATTATTCACTTGATTTGTAGGTCTTTTATTGATTTTAATGAGCCCATGTGGAAGAATGATTTGTTGAACTTGTTTAGTCCAGTATTCCACTTTATTATAGGCTTCTTTTAAAGCAATGTAGGCCTTGTCAAATTCTGGAATAGACCTATTACATAATTTACCATTTGTTTCGTGCAATAAAACAAATTCTTTCTCTTTAAAATATTCCTTTGAATAACGAATAGGTGTAACAGCGTTATTTTTAACCCATTTCTCTATATTTTCACCTTTAAAAATCAAATATTTTAATACACTATTAGTGGTATTTGATTCAGTATTCCATGTGGCTCTTTTAGTATCTTTGATTGTGTTGTATTGCAATAGAAGCTCTTGGGTATGATTCTTTAAAATCTCTTGAGGAATCTCATTCCAATCATTTATTTCAAAGGATATTAAAACTTTGCCTTCAGGTTTACCGTTAAATGTTTCTTCCAGTTTGACATCTAATTTACTTTTATTATTCTCATAGATTTCTTTATCCAAAACCATTGCAATTCTGGATTTTCCATTCTCTTCTCTAAAAGCAAAAACTGCTCTCATTCCAATAATAAGCATTGCTTGCTTTTTTGCTTCTCTCAATGCCATTCTAATTGTGTATGGATTGATTTGATTATTGGTAATTATACTATTTAAATAATTTGCAGCCTCTTGCAAAGTAGCGCTAGTTTGTTTTAGACTTTTATGAAAACTAATAAACGATTGTGCTTCTGTATTATCGTAAACCAAATCTTCTACAATTGAAAAATCTAAAGCGTCACAAAATGCATTTCTGTTAGCTACATTAGAAGGAAAATCTTTAAAATCAATGTTGGCATATTTAGCCAATTCTTTTACTGTATATTTAAAAGGAAGGGTTTTTCCATTTTTGGTTAGCTTGTATTTCCAATTGTCTTCTTCAGCTTTTTCAGGTGCTTCGTTTGGGGCTATTGTATTCCACCAAGTAGTTACTTCCCCTTTTGTAATTGTTTTTAAAAATTCGCTAAATGTCATTTTCTTTTTTTTATTTATAATATTCTAGAAATGATTTAATCAATGTTCTAATTTCCATCTGTCCTTTTTGGGCTTCTTCAACATTTATTTTATTTGGATGTGCAGCCTTGTTTCTGTAATCATTTTTTATTCTTTTCAATTCATCCAAGAATTGTAAATCTAAGATGTTGTTTTCAAAATAGTTAAGAACAAATTTCTTGATATCTTGTAAAACAGGGCTTTTATTTACAGTTTCACCATTCAAATAGCGCAAATAGGTTTCCATAGAGCCCAATTCAAAAAACCACTTATCAGGCTCGTTTCTCAAACAGTTTTTTAAGTGTTTGACTATTTTATAAGTGTTATCACTGTTTAGATTTCCGCTTTCTTTTTTACCAAAGTCCCAAGCAAATGCAATTTCAATATTTAAATTTCTTTCTTTCAATGAATAGATGTAAGAACGAAACACCTTTTGTAAAAGTTCATTTTCTAAGGCTCGGCAATATTGAATGATAAATGGTGATAAATCAGCATTGTCTAATTTTGAAAGTTGACTAAATAGTAGTTCTGCTGTTGGCAAGTACGATTTGCTGAGATTCTCTAATTTATCCCATTCAAAAGCAAACCATTTAGATAACATAATTTCAAACTTTTTAATTTGGTCTATGTTATTCTCAAGGAGAATTTCAATTTTAGAATCCAATTCACTGCATAGTAAACTTAATTTATCTTCTGGTGAAGAACCACTTGATTTTATATCCTGAAATTCTTTGGACAAATCTTGTATCAATAGTAACAATGAATCTAGTTTTGTATTTACAATTTCCAATTGTTTTTCAATTCTATCAAAACGATCGTTTATGAAACTTTTATTAATTTTTAAAGATTCATTTTCACTTTTTAATTCGTCTATTTGATTTTTATAGCTTTTTACAATTTTTTCCAATAATAGTAATTCTTCAGAACTTGCGTTTTCAATAGCTATATTACCAATTGAATTTAAATCAGATAAAGGTAAAATAGGTATCCTAATGCTTTGAATGTCTTTGATATTGATATGTGGAATAATATTCCCTGTTGTCAAATCCTTTGCTTGCTCAGAAAAAATACGCTTGCCTTCCTCTGTTTTCAAGTAACTCACAATATAGTCATCATTATTGGAACGAATTATGGCTAAATTATTGGAAGCTATAGCTGGAGGATCATTTTCTCTATAAACATACATTTTCAAATCATTGAAAATTGTGCTTATGACTATGTCACCAGCTTTTAAAATATATCTGTTTTGACTATCTGAAATATTGCTTTTATCAATAAATTTTCTTGCATTTTCAACATTTAATTTTCCGTCTTTTATATGAACAGGAGATAAATAAATATAATTTTCTTTTGATGGATGCTGATCAGATTTTAAATAAACTCCTTTAACTATCTCAGCTATATCTTTTAGTGATTTGGTTGTAAAGCCCTCTAATTCTTTATATATTTCCTTATCTTGATTGATGTAATAATCAACATCCCAGCGATCGCCAATAGTAGAATTTGAAATTTCTTTTATTATGTATTCTTGATAGGATTTTGGAATTTGAAAACTATCTATTTTGCCTAAACTAATTGTTTCTTTTTTGTTCTTGGAGAATCTAATTAAAGCTGATTTCAATCCTGAAAATGGCACAATGTTATTAGGTAATTCAATTACCAAATTTAGATACATACCATATTCTTCTCTGAAAGACTGATACATAGCACTGTTTAAAATAGTAACAGGAACTATAAAAATAAGATCTCCTGTATCATTAACCAATTCAAAAGCTTTTCTAATAAATGCTTCTTCTGATTTTAAAGTTTTACATTGATAAACTATTGGCATTCCCCATGGTAAATTACCAACTACTAAGTCATATTTTTTTGAAAAAGAATACTGAAAACTATCGGCTGTAATTACATTAACACCATCAATTATATAATTAGTTAAAGCGGCTACATTTTCATCTATTTCAATTCCACTTAAATCTTCAATTTGATTTTGCAAGTAGTATAATAAATTACCCGTACCACAACAAATATCAAGAGCATTTTTACTCTCTTTTTCATTAGCTATTTCAGCTATAAGTTTACCTATTTGATTAGAGGTGGTATGCAAATGAATACGACGGTCATTAACTACTAAATCTAATAAATCATCTTTAGAAATATCCACATTTGAGATTTCAATTTCATTAATCAAAACTTTAAAATTTTTGTAATCGAGACCTTGAGAATTGATTTTTGTTAAAAGTTTTTCAATTGTATTATTCATCCTTCAATGTAGTTTAATTGTATCTCAATATTTAAATTATTTATTTTAACTTTCTCTGATCGGAAATTTTAAATCCTGTTGGAAAAGGTTTGAAAGGCTTTCCGGGAGGTACGTTATTAGATTGATAGTCTCTTAGTTCATTGATGGGTAATTTTGAAATCATAAAATTATCGAGTTCGCCTCCATGTATTTTTTGCATATCTCTCATCCATTCGTCCTTATATGGTGCTCTTATTCTAGTGTCCCCATATTTTTTGTTATTACATAATGATACATAACAATGAATATCTAAAGTTGCAGATTTCACCAAATGTTGATACGTTTCTATATCTGGATTCCAAGCAATTACAAATAATGTATCTATTTCTCCTCTCAAATTACATCTATTATTTATATCCAACAAGTCATTACAAATTAAACCACTAAAGACAAAATCATTATGTTTTATAATTAGTTTTTCTTTGAATTTTGGGTAAATTTTCAGATTTGAACGATTAAAAATTTCACTACTTTCGTGAACTGCTCCAATAATTTTTGATTGATAAAGTGCTACACTTCCATTTGTTTTATTCCCTGTATTCAGTACATAAATCAATTGATTATCAGCTTCATCTTTACTTCTGTCAATTTTATATTCAAGTCCCGCAATTAAATTTATACCTACAAAAGCTAACTTTTCCGCAATTTGAACATACAAATGTCTGGGGAGAGCTAATTCGTGAAAAACTGCATAATCAATATCCTTACTGTTACGAATTAAATCATTAACAATTCTTTTGAGTCTATCAAATCTATTTTTATCTGGTTCAACAAGTTGACGAACCATTGCAACAAAAGATTCATCTTTAGTTAGAAAATGAGTATTACAAACTTTTGGATTATTGTCACTTTTCGATTCAACGAAATTAATATATTCATGATTACTAGCTTTTGATTCAACATTAATATTAAACTTGTGATAATATTGTTTCGCCAGTTTTGAAAAAATAACTTGATCAGTTATTACTTTATTTTTAAAAGCAACTGATAATTCTAATAATGAAATTCTTCGAGTATAAAAATAAAATCCAGTAGCTTCAAAAATTTTGTAACAAAAATCAAAACAATCCTCTTCTTTACAATCACATTTATTTGAATGAATATTGTCTCCAATAAACTCTTTTAGTTCTTGATTGAAAAATAAGTCTGATAAATGATTAACCTCATTAACTTCTAAACTACTGACAATGTAATCAGCATACTCTTGGTACTTGAAATAACAGTTTTTATATGGTATGCTATGTAAATCTGTATTGAAATACCTAATTACATTATTTAAAAAATCATTAGACTCTTCAATATTAACATCCAATAACTGCAAAGCATACAAACAGTTTACTTTATTAAGTGAGTTAGAACAAATTAAATTTTCATATATTTTTTTATAAATAAACTCTTTTGTTTTTAAGAATTTTTTTCTATCGTTTGGATTGTCAATGTTACCTGTTAAGTATTCTAATAAAAATAAAACATCAACTAATTCATCAAAATATTTTTTAATAATATCATCATTTTTACTATGTATTAATAATCCAAACAATCTTGGTACATATTTATTAAGGTCAATAAAATTTTTTATATCATAAATAAAATCAAAAGTTATATTTAGAAAGTTATTGAGTCTGTTTTGCCAAACAGATTCATCATAGCTCTTAATATCATTTTCAAAACTTAGAATTTCTTTTATGAATTTATTTCTTTTTAAAATAAGACCACCTGACTTTCTTAAACTATTTACTTCTTCACAATCTTTATTGATACTTTGAAACAAATCTAAATCACTATTTTTATCATACTCGGAAGTATCAGGTAATAACTTCCATTCACTAGAACTTTTATTAATAGATTTTCTAATGTGATTTAGCTCAACCTTATCTTTATTATTATTGAAAAGAAAAATATTTTCTTTGTCTGAATTAAACTGAAGTTTAAACTTTTTATCCTTTAAATCTCTAAGTTCTGTACCGTTTGCAATTTTAAATTTTTTTAATGAACTTAATATTTTTGAAAATTCAAGATTATCCTTTTCACTATTATATTCAACTGCAATTATTAAATCATCAACATAACGGCCATAATAAATTGGTTTCACATTTTGTATTACGTCTTTGTCAAAATCTAATAAATAAATATTTGCCAAAACTCTGGATACATTCAGAGTCAATGGTAATCCAAATTTTTTAAAATCAATATTTTGACTTTCAAAAAAATCATTATAAGCTGGATTATTAACCTCATTGAACTTATTAATCATATTAAACACTAATTCGTTTATGAATTTATCGTGTGTTGTAAAATCGTCTATGTGTTGTTTAATTAGATTATCAACTTTGTTTTTTAAGTAAGTAATTTCAATAGAATGATAGTATTTTTTTAAATCAGAAGTAATAACAACTATGTCTTTATTTTCTAAAAATTCAATTTTATCAAATAAATCATTTTGCCATTTTCTATAATCATTAAAATAGGGTTTGTATAATGAATGATTCTGTTTGTAGTAAGGTAAATCATTTAGTTCCTCAGCATAATTTTTTAATCTACAACCATATACATTATCTGGAAATATTTTATCTAGTTTGTAGCCAATTCTATTAATCCATAAACCTCCAATTATTTGAAAAAAAATTGAAACATGACTGATAAATCTAAAATCTATACTTTTTTCATCTTCAAATTCAAAAAGATCTCTTTTAAAGTTTTCAATAGATCTCTTTACCTTAAACTTTTTTGAATCTTTAAACTTTACGCTTTTAAAAATAAAATTTGGGCTGCCAATGTTTTCGTTATCATTCAAAAAACTATTTAATAAATCATCTGTTTTACTATTTAATAAATCAAAGAGGAAATCTATATTTTCAAATAAATTTTCTTCAAAAGTTACAATATCTTCTAATAAAACATGTTCTTTTTCATTGTAAAGCTCTCTTTTAACTTTACGATATGTATATAATATTTCTTCTTTTGAAAAACCTCCCATAATTTCATTATCACTAAAACTCTCCATAACTATTCTTTTTTATATTCTTCTCTTCCCTCCGCAACCATTCCTAGCTCCTCCTCAACATCACCCACACTTACCTGACCATTCATCAACATAGGTAACAACCAATCACGAAGCGATGCGAGTTCTTGGTTTTCTTTTAGATTCTTCTGTTTTTGAGTTTGAATTGGTTCCATGAAATCATAGAATTTATTTGCAATGGATTCTTCTGGAACAACCGTAAAATGAGAACACACAAAACTGTCAAACAATAGATTTTTGATTCCACTTGTTTTACCCTCATAACCAAATAAAACTCCTGCATCATAGATGCTTTTCCAGTGATAAACGAAGTTATATAAAAGCTTTTTGTTTTTTAAAGTAACTGCTTTGCAGAAATTCGAACAAATAATTGGAGCGTCAAAACGAGTCAATGTCCCCTCTGTAATAAATGCTAATCTTCCAGTTGATTGTGTTGGACTACCACCAGAAATTTCTACTACTAAATCTGCTGGATCAAGGGTTTTGTGTAAGTTTTTTTCAAGGATATATCGTTCAGGTGATTTTAATTGTCCCGTACCATTTAAACCATTGATGTCGGCACCACGGATACAGTATACTTTTTCAGTATAATTACCCTCAGGTTGTTCTTTTCCCCAATCTCCGCTTTTATCATTATTTATCCATTCAGCATATAATTTCACTTCCCAACCCTCAGGAATCTCCCTTTTCAGCTCTGCATTCCAAACCATTTTTCCTCCAGCTGTTTTATATGGTTTTCCATTGGCGTCAGGAAAATCAAACTGAACAAACCAGTAATCATACAACATTTTTGCCATGGCTTCCAGCTCGCTATTGATGCGGATGTTGAGTTCTATTTTGGAATCTAAATCAGAAAGGACTTTGGCGATTTTTTTTTGTTCAATTAAAGGAATTAGTGGAAATTCTAATAAACGGAAATTTGTTGTTGCTTGAGCCAATGCTGGTACTCCAACATGACTTTTGAAAGATAGTAACCTTTTTTGTCCTTCATCAGTATGAAAATAATATGTAAAATATATAGGATCAACTAAATCTCTTTTTAATGAAACTCGAAATTGACTTTGCGAAATCACATAATTATCATACATGGAATCTTCAGGAATGTAGCTAATTTGTCCAACAGTTCCTCGATGAGTTATAACAATATCTCCTCGTTTAGCATTTGCTTTTTTAAGTGCTTTAGCTTTTTCTGGAGACACATATTTAAATGATGTTTCAATTAATTTTATACTTGAAACATTTGATCCATTTAAAACAGGTACTCCATCACTGATAAAATTATCCACTTTAATATCAGAACCAAAAGGTCCCATAGAAATTAATTCTATTAACTCATTCATTAAAGTCATTACTTTACTCATATCTCAAGCCTTTCATATTATTGTGAATTTCCATTTCCAAGGTTTTACTTTCGCTGAAAAGCGTGCTTAAACTGTTTTCAAAACTTTTCATTTTATCCTCAAATTCCGCTGGAGAAATATCGGTATATTCAATTTTCACTTCAAAGTATTGTCCTGCACTCAAAGAGTAGTTTTTGGCTTTGATATCGTCATAAGAAACCACAACCGAGAAATCGTCTTTGGCTTCGTGCTTATTAAAGGTGTCAATAATGCTATCTTCTTCTTCGGGAGACAATAATGTTTTTTGGTTCTTGCCTTCTTTTACGGTAGTACCCAGTTTAGAGGCATCCATCAACACAATATCGCCTTTGGTGTTTTCTTTGTCTAGAAACAATATAGAAACGTTGGTTCCCGTGGTAGCAAAAATATTAGAGGGCATACTCACCACACCACACAACATTTTGCGCTCCACCATTTGCTCGCGTATTTTGCGTTCAATTCCGCTTTGTGCGGTGATGAATCCAGTAGGCACTACAATAGCCGCTTTTCCCTTGGATGTCAGCGAGTGCATAATGTGCTGTATAAATAAAGGGTAAATAGCCATACCGTCCTTCTTGGCTTTGGGGATATTAGGCATTCCTGCAAAAAAGCGTTCGTTGTTTTCTTTGCTGTCTAAATCAGCCACGTAATCAGAGAAATCTAATTTAAACGGAGGATTACTCACGATGTAATCAAACTGCTGCAAACGTCCGTTTTTATCTTTGTGATAGGGTTCAAGAATGGTGTTTCCTTTTACAATATTTGGTATTGAGTGTACGAGATCGTTCAGGATTAAATTCAGTCGCAACAAATTGGAGGACTTTTGCGAAATATCCTGTGAATAGACGGTGCATTTGTCTTCTCCTATCTCGTGTGCCAAGTTCATCAACAGGGTTCCTGATCCCGCACTCGGGTCATAACAAGTTACATTACTTACTTCGCTATCTACTAAACAACGTGCCATGATTTTAGCTACGGCATGTGGAGTGAAATATTCGGCATATTTTCCACCACTATTCGTATTGTAATCACTAATTAAATATTCGAAAATCGTAGCATAAAAATCGAACTTTTCGTGAAAGATATTCTCAAAACTAAAATTAATCAGCTTGTTGATAATGGCTTTGCAAAAATCGTCTCTTTTGTCTGTCACATATTTACTGATGTTTTCGAACAAGACTATTTTCTCACCACCTTCAGTAATTACAGAGAATAAATCGCTGTTTTCTTTGGCTATATCCAGTAGGGTGTTGTCAAATATATCCGAGAAGTTGGCTTCATTTTGTCTTTCGAACAAACTAGAAATAAAATGTTTGGGCTGCAAGCGGGCGGTACTTTCGCTCATTTGCATCATTAGCATTTCGTAGTCGTTCTCGTTGTATTCCTTCAATACGGCTTCCCAATTGTCAGCTTTTGCTATTTTGTCATCGAGTTGTTTTACTTCGTGAACAAATTTATCGTTCAGGAATTTATATAAAAATACTTGGGTGATAATCTTAAATTCGTTTCCGTCATTTCCCAAACCGTAATTAGCACAAACGCTTTTTAAATCGTCTATGAGGTTTTTGGTTTGTTTTTCAAACTGTGCTGTAGTGGTCATTAGTATGCTATGTGTTTATAATTAGGCAACTCTGCCGTGAAATTCATTCATGTATTCTTTTACGATCATTCCGTTGATGCGCTTGGTCGTTTCGGCATCTAGTGCAATCTGTTGCTTATTTTTGAATTGGTCGATCACTAATCGCATCACCATTCGTTCTACAAAACTTTCGTTTTCAAGCATTTTAGAGTTCTGGATAATTTGGGCGTCTACTTCTTTTTTCAATCCCTGCAAGGCTTCAAACAATTTACTTTCACTATCTGTCAAAGGATCTTTCTCCATTAGGCGTTTGTGCAAGCGGGTATATTTTTCGTCGTTATCGTATTTGGCTCTTAGCAATTGGTTTTTTCGTTCCAGTTCCTTTGCTTTCGCATAAATCTTCTCCAGGTCTGCGATATTGCTTTCCATTTCGCCTTTGGTTACTTCATTCAAATTTTTCTTTTTGAACAAGCGTTCCAGTTCTTCCTTCAAGGATATGAATTCAGGCGCTTTTTGATCAAAATTTCCACCTAAGGCTTCTCTAGTTTTTTGGAGGATATTTTTGAGTTGGTCTGCCAAAACCATTTCTTCCTCTTTCACTTTGACGAAAGCAAAAATAACGTCTTCTAAGGCAATATTCAAAAGATTAGAGGTGTCAATATTACTTTCTAAGGCTTCTTTTGCATTAATGAGCGCCAAACGATTATTAGCATCCCGAGATAAAACAGTCAGCTTATGAAAATCTAACTTTTCTAACAGCTCAAAATTTCCAGATAGTCGGATGAGGTTATACAAACTCTTTGCATTGTTCAACACTCGGGTGATTTTTAGCATTTCACTACGGTCGTTGATCTGCGTGATTTGTTGGGAGAAAACCTCAGCATTCATCGTATTAAAATGAAACAAAACTTCCTTTATTTCCTTGATCTCTGCGTTTATTTCCTCCTGCGATTTGAAGATATTGGAGTAATGCTCCATTTCATCTCCCAATTCTGATTGTAACTCATTGAAATAGTCCTGATTGGTTTTGTCAAATTCTTTTTGAATATCAGCAAAATCAACTACATAACCGTATCTAAAATTCTTGTAGGTTCTATTTACTCGCGTTAGGGTTTGCAGTAGATTGTGCGCTTTAATCACACGGCCTATGTATAATTTCTTTAGGCGCGGGGCATCAAAACCGGTAAGCAACATATTATACACAAACAAAAAGTCAATTTTGCCATCTTTGAATGCTTCTACTTGATCCTTTCTATCCTGTTTTGTTCCCACATCATGGAGGATTACCGCAGCTCTAGTTACTTTGCTTTCGGACTTCTTTTTGTCACCGTAAGTTTCTGACGGTTCGGCAGCCATAGCGAGGTCTGTATGCTGTGTTTCTTTTTGAGCGTATTTCGATTCAAATATTTCAAATAGCATTTTAGCCTGATCCGAAGAGTCACAAACAACTAAGCCACCTATCGTATTGTCGTTCATGGAAATTCTGGCCTTTTCGAAATCCTTAACGATATAGTCGAGCATCGGCTCCACGAACTTAGGGTGTGCGTAAACAATTTTCTTGTCGGCATTTCCTTTTAGAATTTCTATTTCTTCTAAGGCTTGTTTTAATGTAAGCTTATAATTGGTTTCAATCTCTTCCCGGATTAAACGCAAAGTATAACCATCGGCAATAGAAGAGTTGTAGTAATATTTGTGAATGTATCCGCCAAATAAAGATTTGGAGTTATAATCTGTGCCTAATAATGGGGTGCCGGTTAAACCAATTTTGATCGCTTTGGGATCAGATTCGTTTAGATTGGACAAGAAACTACCTTTGGGGTTATAGCTACGGTGTACTTCATCTAAGAAATATACCCGTTGAATGTTGAGTTGGTAATCAGTATTGCGAACCACATCAGGATCATCCTGAAACTTCTGAATGTTGACTACGGTAATCTCCGCCTTACCTGAATTATTGTGGATAACACTGGTAGACTTAATATCCTTTGCAAACTCCTCTCTTGAATTCACATTATGAACAACTAAACCTCTACTTTTAAATTCTTTGCCCGCCTGAATTAATAAGTCCAATCTATCGACGATGAAGTAGAATTTTGGAATTACCTTCTTACTTTGGAAATAATCAGTTAGGTATTTAACGTTATAATAAGCGAGTGCAGTTTTTCCGCTTCCTTGCGTATGCCAAATAATACCTTTTTTGACACCTTCTTCCAGTTTAGCTTCAATAGCTTTGGTGGCAAAAAGCTGCGGGTAACGCATAATATGCTTTTGCAATCCTTTGGTTCCTTTGACGTAAGCAATAGAGTACTGCAACATGAATTGCAAGCGTTTCTTCTGGAATAAGGAGGTACAAATTCTATTGGTCGGTGTATCTGGATTTTTATTGGTCAAAAACTCAGGAGAATTTTTAATACCCACTAAATTAGTGTCTTTCAAAATGGCGTTTACTACAGTGTCATCAAATGGAGATAGTATCGCGCTTAGATCGAATGTATCTTCCTCTCTAAAATAGTTAAATGATGGCTTCTGATAGGATGCTGTGGCATAGAAAGCACCTTCAATTGGTGTTGGTGAATTATTGTCATATTCCATGTTGTTGGAAAACACCATCAGTTGGGTAATATTGACAAATTTCCTGAATTTCTTATTCTCAAAACGCGTTTGAATGCGCTTGTGTTCTGCTAAAATCCCGTCTTGGTTGTTCGGCTTTTTTACTTCAATAAATACCAAAGGCATTCCATTAATTAAAAGCGTAATATCTGGTCTGAACTCCTCATCATCTTTTTTGCAAGTGAGTTCAGTGACGACATTGAAGGTATTGTTCTCGAAATTCTCAAAGTCAATTAATCGTATTCCAGATCGTTCCGTAATGCGTTCATAAAAAGCTTTTCCCACATCTTCATTATCTAGCAATAATGAAACTTCATCCAATAATCGTTTTGCATCAGACCGATCAATTCCTGGATTAATTTTAGAAATACTGCTTATAAAAACATCCGTAAATATATTTGTGTTTTCATCCCAAACAGCATTTTTCAAAGATATGTAATCGTAACCCAATCGAGTTAAATGTAATAAGGCAGGTATTTTTACGCGGGAGTCTTCGTTGAACGCCATTAAGTGATTATTTTTTTTGATTGCGACCTTATTATTCGACAGCTAATGTATCAAATATTTAATTAGTAGGAATAATGATAACCGTAAAGCGATTACTTAATTAATATAAATTCCATAACGTTTGATTTGGTTTGATTCCATTTGTGTAAAGAAACGATGTTTTGTAAGATTTAACTATACCCACTTTTAGTGATATTTAACAAATGTTTATCGAGATAAATTAGTTGTTATAAATTGTTGTTTTAAAGTATTTTGAGTTTTTTTTAGGTTGAATTTACCTAGATATTCTTGCAATTCATGTAAGTATATCAATACTATTTCCTGTTCGTGACATTGGGATAGTTGCACCAAATGGATCGTTGCGTATAAAACCGTATTTACTGAAGTCTTTTCTAAAAGATGAAAAATAGCCTTATCCATTGTTTTATTGCTGCAGTAGATAGTATAGTTTTTGAGATGGATCTGAATGGTCTGCTTTTTACTGTATTGCTCTAGATTAATTGGAATGAATTTTACCTGATCCTCTTTGAGATTGATATCCTTAATGATGAAAGGACTGTCTAGTTTGTTTATCCTTTTTTCTATGGTTTCTTTTGAGTCTATAAAGGCCGTGAATTTCCATGTTTTTAAAACTGGAGCATTGTCCACCAGATCAATAACTTTTTTGAATAATTTGTGATTACCATTTGAGGTGATTATGAATTCGAATTGGTCAGTAGTTCTTTTAGGAAAGACAATGATGAAGTCTATTTTCCTGCAGTAGTATTTCAGGTTTTGCTTGATCCAATAACAGATTGTTTCTTGGTTTTCAGGGGAATGATTTAATAGGTTTTTGATGGTGTGGTGGTTGTCGAGGAACCAGTTCCAGAAGTTTTTCATTTATTTTTTGTTTCAGGTTTAAAGTTTCAAGTTGCTTCTCGATACAATTTTTAAGTGAAAAACTTAAAAATTACTCGAAGTGACGCCGTTACTTTGTTCAAGAAATGATTGTTATCGTTTATCCTTTGTTTCTTTATCGAAGGTGATGAGGTTAAACATGGCTCTCATTCTGGAGCGGAGGCGGTTGCCGTAGTTGTTTTCGATTTCGGAGGCGGAAAGGTTGGTGGTAATGTGAGTTACCGATTTGTTTTCGACAAACTGCTCGTACCGACTGATTAGTACTTCGGCCATGACGTTGCAATCGTTTCCGAAGTGCTTTATTTGTTGTTCGGCACCCAAGTCGTCAAAGCAATAGCCCGTTAATTTTGATTGATTGGCTTGCTTTAGTGTGTAGCGGTTGATGGCCTCAAAACCGTTTTTTGCAAATTCGAAGGAGACTTCCCTGCACGTTTTGATTTTGTATTCGGAGTTTTGATAAGCAAAAGGTCGGATTAGATGCATTAGCGACGTTTTGCCGCAACCAATTGCTCCAGATACTAGAATGCCTTTTGATAAATCGATCTTTAGTTTTAAGGCTGTTTTCTCGTCTTGAATCATATAAACCAACAATTTGTAAATGGTGGGGATATTGAGGATGTTTATTTTAAAGGATTGACCGTAATGTTCTTTTCCCTGGGATTCAATCAAAGATAGACATTTGTTGAAGTCATAGACTTTGTGGTTGTTTTCGATAGTAAAACAATCTGATATATTGGTGGGATTCATAAACTGAGTTTTTAAGTTAATTATTTTCTTTTTTTCTTGATAAAAAAAGAAACAAAAAAATCAAATCTTGGAATCCTCATCGGTCAAATTGGTTTTCGAATGCTAAAAGAAAAGAACTCGGCTTTCAGCCTCAAACAGCTTTTCTTTTTACGCATCCTTCAAACATTTGACACTCGATTCCGGATCCCTAGGACGGGGAGGGGTAACAATGGAACTTCTTTTTTCATGACTTCAAATTTCAAAGGCGGAAAATTTACAATGGTTCGTCATAGTTTTTGTGGGTTGCTGTGTGCAGGTGCATGGGTTTCGGTTGCGAATTGTAAGCGGATTTTGGAGCATTTGCAGCAAACTTAGCGGTGTTGAGCATCCAGTTTCTTGCTGCAGCTTTCCAATCTTTCATTTTTGTTTTTCCGCCTATGAGCCAACCGATGCTGGAGTAGTAATTGAAAAACTTATTGGCTTCCGTTTGTGAACTTTGCCTGAAGGAGAAGTATTCCAGTATCATTTCGAGTGATGGCGGTGTGGTGTCAAAAATTAAATCGAGTTCAATTGCTTTTTCTTTTTTCGCGCAACTTTTTTCTTTTTGCTGACCGCTCTCCGTTTTTATTTCTTTTTCTTGTGGAATTATTAAAGGATTCAAATTTTGAACTGGTTCATTTCTTAAATTTTTTTTTATATCTATTTTTATATTGTTTAAAATGTTTTTAGATGTTTGTTTTTTATTATATATATATACCTGTTCATTTACCTGTTCAATGACTTGTTCATTTTTTGTTTTGGTCAAATTGTGAACGGGTTCATTATTTGAATGGGTTGGTTGTGGTATTTTTGAAATTGTATTTACTTCTTCAGAGAAATTGACCATGATTATGGTAGAAGAGGAGTGAGGATTGAATGTTGGATTATATACCATAAATCCCAAAAGTTCTAATTCTCTCATGCACTTATGATAGGTCGCTTTTGAATTGATCTTGCTGGCTTTCATTATTTCTTCCCGAGAAATGCCTGTTGGATTCTTGAATCGGTTTACGTTCCAACATTGGAAAAGTGCTAAATAGAGCGAAATGTGCGTTGGATTTAGGTTAGTTTCGTAATTGATTTTATTGAAAAATCCGGTGAGGTGTTTGATGTAGTTCATTTTGTTAGTGATTAGTGAGTGGTGAAAAGTGTCTCTCGACTGCGCTCGAGATGACGCACTCGAGATGATGGTAAAAAGTGAAAGGGGAATGATAATTTGATTGCTTCGCTCCTTGCAATGACTTTACTTGAAAAGGGTAGGGAGGGCATTTACTTTATTTCCGTTTAAAAGTTTTTCGATATCTGTTTGGTCGTAATACATAATTCCACCGATTTTGGTATAGGTCAGTGTGCCGTTAATGCGAAGGTTTTGTAAAGTACCGGGTGAAATATTCAGCAATTTTCGGACTTCATTTGATTTGAGCCATTGTTTCTGTTGGAGTGGTTTGGATTGTATGATTTCTTTTAAATCATTGAGAAGAAGAGTTCGAAATTCGTTTAAGTCTTCCATTGTAATTAATTGCTCGCGGTACATTCTGTTTTTAGTAGTGTTTGTGGAGCTGTTACTTTCAAGTGCCATAACTTATGTTTTAGATTGTTATGGTACAAAAGTGTTGGTATTGGTTGATTTTATATCACAAGTGGTTCACAAGTTGTGAAAGAAAAAAGGAGTTTTTATTTTGAAATGGGTGTGGTTATTGACTTTTTTTAATAAAAATATAAGAGCGGATACAAGAAGTACGTTTATGTAAGTACTAATTTTTTATTTGAAGAAATCTTTACTTTTTTCCTCGATGAAAAAAGTAACAAAAAAATCAAGCCTGAAAATTAAAAGCTTGAAAACTACCTCGAAGTTCCGTTCCGCAGCCCGAGCCGTTCGTCCTTCGTCCTCAACTCGCGGACTGCT
>NZ_JASMRH010000045.1:0-15579 GCF_041431385.1 Flavobacterium sp. Arc2
CCAATAGAAGAACGATACAAATAAATAACCAATCGCACAACAGCAGTTACACAAGATGCAAGGATTTAGTGGAATTATCGTTTCGCATTGAACTTTTATCTTAAATAGAAAATATGCAGTCACGAAGCCTTGCACCTCGTGTAGCTGCCAACCGTTGTAAGTAATTTAAAAAAAACACATCACTGCTAAAATGAAAAAAATAGTAACATTATTAATTATCACTATTCTCTTTTGTAGTTTTAATATAGAAAACCATAAAAAATCTATCTTAAAAAATAGAAAGACTATCGCTATAAAAATTGATACTATTTTAACTGTTGAAATTGGAGGAATCAAACAATTTGTCGAAATTAAAACAGATGATAGTACAAGACCTGTTTTATTATTTCTATCTGGAGGGCCAGGTGGGTCAATGATGAACTCAGCTAGTAAATATACCAACAAGCTAAAAGATAAATTTACAATAGTGCAATGGGATCAAAGAGGCGCAGGTAAAACTTTAGAATTATATCCCTCTCCTATTCAACCTTCAGTTGGCCAAATGGAAAACGACACTTATGAAGTAATTCAATTTATTTCTAAAAAACTAAAAAAGAAAAAAATATATTTAGCTGGATGTTCTTGGGGTAACATTTTAGGTTTTTACATAGTTGAGAAACATCCTGAAGTTTTACATTCGTATTTAGCTATAAATCCAGTTGTCAGTCAAATGGCAAGCGAAAAACTATTATTAATAAGATTAAAAGAAGTTTATAAAAATAATGAAATTGCCCTAAAAGAACTATCTATTGTAAAGATTCCATTTGAAAGAGCTGAAGATTTATTTTTCATTCGAAAATGGCTTTTTGATATGGATGGTAAAGATTACGCAATTAAAGATAATTTTAAAGATTTTTTTCTTGAATGGACTAAAACTTGGTTTCCTGTATGGCAAGAAGTAATGAATATCAATTTACCGAAGACTTTAATTGAAGTAAAGTGTCCAGTATATTTTTTTGTTGGAAAAGATGATATTCAAACATCTACTAAAATCACAAAAGAGTATTTTGAGAAATTGAAAACACCAAAGAAAGATTTGTATTTATTTGAATACTCTAAACATTCAATCCAAGAATCAGAACCTGAAAAACTTCAAAATATTATAATTGAAAACATATTATCAAAAAACACAATTGATTAGAAATTTATTACATAGATGCTTTGATATAGCTGGAATTTAGTGGAATTAGCGTTTCGCATCAAGTTTTCCTTAAACCGAAAACTTAAAGGTTACGAATTTCCATTCATCTCAAAATGGCATAATGCTAACTACAATTTTACCGTATAATACTAGAATTAAACAACTTAACATAAATACTTTTAAATTTTTAATTAATGGATAAAGCAAGAATTAAGGATACTGATGAAATTGTTATGGCAGACACTATACTTGATCTTTATCCAGATTATAATGAGCTAGAATTTGTTTGTATTGATGAAATATGTTCTGTTCGTATGTCTCCAACTTGTATTAAAAAGACAGAACGTAAAAAACCACATTTTAAAAAATACAGAAATAGAGAACATATAGAAACCTGTGAATACGCCACTTTAAGTAAATTATACCAAAAAGGAGGAAATCAAAAATTAAATAAAATAGAAATTAGTAAAATTGGTTACCCATCTGTTTTTATTTTAAATGATGATGAAGAAGATTTTAAAAAAATCACTAAAGCTAGAGTTGATAGTAAAGACGAAGGAGTTACTGGCCGTGGTAATGCAATATCAAAAGTTTACGAATTTGATGATGAAAATGTCAAGTTTGATAGAAAAAATAGAGTTCAAAGTATTGATAGAATTGTAAATTGGTATTTAGGTTTTCCACACAATAGAGATGTTGAGATAGAAATAAATTCTATAAAAATCGCATATAGATATTTTTTCAAACAAATAAAATATTTCACCAATCCTACAAAATTGCAAAATGAGAGAATATTTTATGGTAAGCTTATATTATCAAAAACAAACAAAAATGTATTTGATAAATATACTGATTGCGTTTATTTTAATTTATTGGCATATAAAGATGAATCCAAAAAAAAATCTAATTATTCTGTTAAAATTGATAAAAAGTTAATATCAAAACATAGTTTGTCTAGGTTGAAAAATAAGTATGACAAATTATTTGACAAAGCATTTACGGAATTAGAAGAAGGAACAAACGAACCTAATTTCGGTCTGTATGTTTTCGTTTATGGGACAATTGACGAGAATAATGATACCATTATGAATGTCAAACAAAATCATATTACTTTCAGATATGATGAAGTTAGAAAAACAATTATTGAAGTTTAAAATAATTACTAAACAGTTTTATGAATATTTAATTCATTGAAAATAAAATCTGTAGTAAACAGCTAGAGTTTTGTTGGGCTTGAAAAGCCAACAATGAAGCCTGCGTTGAACGGAACCGGATGTAGTTTAAAAAGTAATGGTTTTAAGCTGCGGATTTTTAAGTCTGAAATAATACTATGAAGGAAAAGATGCTTAGGCATCTTTTTTAATATACATTTTATTTTTTACGATAATGTGGAAACCCGTAAAATACTGAATATCATTACTGATACATTTGTAGCTCAACCTAAATATTTTAATTATGGCTTTATCGTATGAAATCAAATGTATCAACAAATCTGACAGGACAAACATTCACGAAAGGATTGTAAACATTGGGGGTATTAAAACAGACGGCAACCGCTGGAAAATAAGCCAACAGGAGGCTATTGCAGCAATTGAGACCAACAAATGGCAGTTTTATGTAGGTCAAGGAGTGAATAAAGTAGATGTAATTGTTGCAGAAAGTGCCGCTGGTTATAAATACTTGAGAACAAAGAATGATACGACTACAACGAACAATCTTTTGAGTCTTCCTGAATGTCCATAAAATTTTATTACTTAATTAAAAAAATAGGTCACGGAATGTGACCTATTTAAAATATCCATTTCAAGAGTCGATAATTTTTCACAGGTATCTATAATCGTACATGATTATTGGGACGTAAGGTGTTTTCTAAACTTGTATTTTGTTATATTTGGACGTAATCCAACGGAATTTTTTTTTATAGACTGGCGTTGTAGGCAATTTTAAAAAAGACACTTAAATATAAATAACCAAATGACTGTAATACAAATTTTCAAGAATACATCTTCTAGTAAAATTAATGAGTTATATAAAAAAAATATACTCAATGAAAAGTTAGGCGAAGTAACCTTAATCATACCCAGTGAATTTACCAGATATAAATTTGGATTATTAGCGGATTTACTACGTTTTATTATAACTCTTAATAAAAATTATCAGATTAAATATTTAAAAATCAATATAGATAGTCAACAAATAGATTCTATATATGATCATGAATATATTTACCCAATAATTTCTTTATTATGGAATACATCAAGGTTTGTTGATGAAAACGATAATGATATTAAGGATTTACTTAAAATAAATCAAAATATGTTTTTCAGTAAAATGAATTCACTTGAAAAACTTAAGGGGCAAAAATATATTCTTTCACATACAGATCATTTATCAAAAAATAATGGGCTAATAAAATTTCTCGAAGATATAAACGGCTTCAATGATGACGAAGATTATATTACAGAAATTGTTGAAAGAATACTTAATGAAAATGTTTTATTACATAATATTAACAATCAACATGAATTAGAAAATATTATTAAGGATATCGGTGCTGTAATTTATGAACTAACTAAAAATACTTCTGAATGGGGGAAAACTGATGCTAATTTAAAACCTGTGCCATCTAGTATTAGAGGTGTGTATTTTAGATTTCACAATAACGGTTATGAAAATTTACTTGAGGATTTTCAAGGTACTCCATTAAATGATTTTTTTCAACATAATTATATTAAAGAAAATTGCATTCAAACTTATTCATATCAAAAAAATGAAGAAAAAATAATAGTAAATACTATTTACTATCTCGAAATACTCGTTTATGATTCTGGAGTAGGTTTCATTGAAAAATTTAATGACTCAAATGGTTTGACTGATATTGAGGTTATTAAAAAATGTCTAATCAAAAATCAAACATCATCAGTTTCTAATTTAAAATCAAAAAAAGGAATTGGTTTAGATCGAATACTTAATACGATTGACAAAAAAGGTTTTTTCAAACTAATGACTGATAAATACTGTGTTTACAGAGACCTTGTGAAAGACAACTACTCTAATTTAACATTAGAACAATTGAATAATTTGAAATTAGATGATTGGTATGGGAAAGAATTTAGTTCTGATGGTTCAATAAAATGTCAAGGATCATATGTAAGTATTCTTTATCCTTTTAAAAAAAATAGTTTGTAATGGGAAAGTATTATATATACAACGCTAATAGCAATGACATAATCTATGATAAGGCAACTGAAAAAAAATTTAAAGATGCTACAGTAATATTTAATCCATCGACCGATTTAGATTTTAATTCTCTAAAAAAAGAAATAACTGAACACTTTAGAGACTATCATCAAACTTCAGCAATGATTTTTATACATTGTATCTTAAAAACCAACTATAAAGAAGATATTGAAGAAAACTTAGATAAAATTTTCAGAGGAATTCCAAAAGTAGAGGAAGTAACTTTATCAAATAATATCTTATATGTAAGCTACGACATAAATAAAATTAACGTTAATTCTTCTGATGAATTTTTAAGCAAAAATATTGATGATATAATAAATCAAGGACTTACAAATATATTTATTAGCAATGGTGGGTTAGTAGAAAGTAGTGGGATTTCTCACCACTATGTATTTCCTTCAGGAAAACATTCATCAAAATTTTTAAGAACAGCAAACGTTCTCGTAAAGAAAAGCGAAATAGATTTTATTGCATTAAATACTTTGCATAAATTCAATTCAATACATATTAAAAATATTTATTGTGACACTCTATCTGTTAATGTTGTTGGATATTCAATCAATCAATTTCTAAAACGATATAACGAAAAACATATAGACGTAAATATAGAATCATTCAAATCTTATGATGGTTTGTATGATAAAAACACTAAATTTTTAAATGATTCAGTATTTCTAGTTTCTGCATCTACTTCTGGAGGATTAGTTGAATACATAAAAAAGAATCATGGTCAAGCTGTTAATTCTAACAATATTTGCGTGTTGTATTATTTGCCAATCGACAAAGACAGTGAACTAGCTAAAGAACGTGTATTGTGTAATTTAGAAATAAATAATAGTACTAAATCAGGATTAGAATTATATCCTCAATTTAAACCTACTGAACCATGTGATTTTTGTAAAAATAAGTCTATAGCAATTAAAATACTAGGAGATTCTTTTAGCTTGGACGAGCCAATAATTAATACAAGAAATATTATTGCCAATAAGTATATAAGCAATAAACTAAAGGATTTTGTGGAACTATTCAAATATAATTCTCATACAGGAACATCTTTAAAAACATCATATAGTGAAGAAAGTAATTTGCGGAAAAAATATGATATCTATATAGATTATGAAAAAATAATTAGTAATATAGAGTTAGAAATCGATGTGAATGGGAAGAAGAAAACAATTTATGAAAAACATAAATTAAAACTTGATTCGTATATTAATCAGTATATCCCAGCATCAATTAAGTATATAATTCATCTAAATGACAAAGGCTCTGAATTATTGGCTAAATACATAGAGAATAAAGTAAGTAGCTTCACAAACAGTTCTATAACGATTATCAACCAATCTAATTTGACCGAAGGAAAAATTTTGTCTGATGAGATAGGTTCTGTTTTAATCGTTGCCTCATGTATAACTAATGGAAAGAATCTTTTGTATTTGAGTAGATTTTTCAGAAATCATGCAAATGTAAGGTTAGTATATTTTGTTGCTATTAATAGAATTAGTGACGAATTAAAACAAAAAGAATTAAAAAGCAATATAAAATATGGCCTTTATGGTCCTGAAAACAGTTCGTTTATTGAGATTGAATCCATAAACTGTGATAATTCTAATTTTCAAACTCCGTGGGAAAGAGAATTAGAACATTTAAAAGAACTTAGAGAAAAAATAAGCGATAGTTTTATTGAAGACAGAATTTCGATAATTGAAAATTTTGATGATACAAATATAAAAGGAGGTAGCGATAAAATATTTAACTCAGATTTAAATAATGTGGAGTTAAAAATTAGAAAAAACTCTGCCTTTTTCAATGACAATACATATTATAGTAACATTAGTCAATCTGACATCTATTTTACTATTTCTTGTGTTTTAAATAATATGAGAAATAATAAAGTAGATGGATTATTTCAAACAAATTTCGTTAGAAATTTAATAGACCCTTTTATTTTCAATCGCTTTAATGATGGAATAATTCAATCAGCCATTCTAAGATCTGCTAAAGACGAAGAACTTAACTATTCCTATAGTCTTGCGACTTCAACGGATATGTATACACTCTTAAAAACAATTATAAAGCATAAAAATGAATATCAAGGTGAAGCAATATTAGAGTTTTTATTTGCATTATCGATTGGTAAGTTAAAATTACACAAATCTCACTATAGCTTTCTGATTGAAGATTTAAAAGAGATTGATAATGAAAAGATAAAATTGTTTATAGAACCAATACAAAATATTTATAAAAACTGCCTATAACAGCTAAGGGTTCGCTGGGCTTGAAAAGCCCACAATGAACCTGCGGTTGAACGGAAGTGGAGGCAGTTGTAAAAAGAGAAATAATTGTAGTTTAAATCACAAATGTTTATCTTCTAATTAATAAAAATAAAGTTCGTTCGAAGGTTTTTTGAGGAACTGACATTGCGTCCATATTAAGACAAATCTCCAATGATAGAAACTGAAATCACCATATCGATAAAAAGAAAGTCTGACGAAGACCTCATTAGAAAAAAAATTATTGATAGAAAAATTCAGTTTCCAATTTATATACTTGAATATGAAAATCACTACCAACTGAACTTTATAAGTGATTATGAAGAGTGGGAATTAGATTCTGCAATACTTGAATGTTTCCCTGAATATGAATTTACCTCAGACCTAGAAAGAGGCAGAAAAGAAATAAGATTACAATTATCAAGATGCCAGTCCGAACTTGCAACAGATGGTTGGGGAAGACGAATTGAAAATCCTTTAAACGAGACGAAATATCTTATAAAAAAGGTAAATAACAAGCCTGAGAGATTTAATCGCAAAATAAAGGTATTGTTTGAAGACAAAGAACAACATTATTATATCAACATAGTTGACGGGATAAACAAAGCATCTGGAGAAAAAGGATTCTTACTTTTAAATGAGTTTAAAACTAAAAATGATGTGGATGAAGGTGAGATTTTAAAAGATAGGCTTTATAAATCCCCTCTTGAAGCGTTTCATTCCGGGTATTATAAAACGCATGAATTGGTAAATAAAGATTTTAAGGAGTATATCGAAAATAAAAAAAAAGAATTGAGAGAACAACAAAAAGTTCCTCGAAAAATTATTAGAGACTTTATCAACTCTTGCAACAAATCTGAAAATGAGGGAATCTTTAAAAACCTTGATGAAAATTTAATCTTTGAGAAGAGAATTAACTGGGAAACAAAATTAAGAGTTGAAGGAATAAAAGAACTTAAAGAATATATTAAATCTCCAAATCAAGAATTATGTTCGAGAAATCTTAAAATTAGGTCATCTTGGAATTTCAATTTGCCAATTGTTACAATTGGTGTGAAATTCTTTCCAGTTTCAACTGATAATGAAAAGGGGAATATTCAGCAATATAGACAGATTAGATTTGAATTAAAGGATGAAAAAATTTTTAGTATAATGGAAGAAAACTAAATACGGCAAATTATGGCTAGGGTTTCGTTGCATGTGCAGCACGAACAATGAAATCTGTGTTGAGAGGGACTGGAGGTAGTTTTAAAAAGAGAAATAATTGTAGTTTAAATCCTGTATATTTACTTTCTAATTAATAAAAATGAAGTTCGTTTGAAGGTTTATAGACGAACTAAATTTGGTGGCAATAGTTCCCGAACGAAATAAATAAAAATATTTTGAATAAAAATGATTAAAAACATTAATTATCTAATTGATTTAGTAGGCGGAAACAGCAATGCATTAAGTATTTTATGTTTATTTATTGGACTGTTTGTTTCATTCTATTTGTATTTCAGAACATTTTATCGTTTAGTATTTTCTACTGAAAGAATCTGTAAAAAAAGAAACGAAATTACAGATTGGAAAAATGAACAAAATGAATATACTACAAGAGTACTATTCTATAATAATGGCAGAAAAACGTTAACAAAAACAGAGATAAAACAACTCGAAATAAATTCAACTAACGATATTTTATCAGTAAGATTATTAGAAGACGTTAAAAGCCTAAAACTTAATTTAAAAAAAAGTAGAATAAGAATTGATATTGAACATCTCGATTCTTCAAATTTTATTGTTTTAGAAATTGAACACAAGGGAAGTATAAATGTAGAAGGTCGAATTTCAGAAACAGGCGAAATACTTCATACAGAACCAAGATTTTGGGTAGTCATTAATATTATTTTTATCATTTACTTATTTTACGCATTATTTAATGTATTGCTAAGTTTAGACGATAAAAATTTAAATGACTCATCTACAATTGTTAATTTTTTACTTATAGTTGGAGTTTTTTTAACTGTTAGATTTATACATTCTTTATTGTTTATCCCTGATAGTCTTTCAGCTAAATATTTACATCCTAAAGACAAATGGAATATAGAATTTAAAAATAATTTTTAAAAATAAAAAATTGCTACGGCCACCAAAGATGCTATAACGGATTTGGGCAATTGGCTTAATGGGAAGTTAGTTTTGTACTTGGGATGATTTGCTTCGCCTGTTCGCTAACGCTCGGGTGGCAAATCCGAAAATAGGGCTTAATTTAGTCCCAAACCACTTGTACCAAGGGAACCTTGTGTGCAACTAAAAGAAACTTTTAACAAATAAAGAACTTCTATGTTTAATAAAATTTTTATCAGTTATGCATCAGAAGACTATTCAGCTGCAAAAGGTTTGTACGACAATTTATTACAGAAAAATTATTCGCCCTGGCTAGATAAAGAAAAATTACAGGTTGGAAGTAATTGGGATTTTAAAATAAGACAAGCACTAAAAGAATCAGACTTCGTGATAATTTTACTTTCTTCAATATCAATCAAAAAAAGAGGGTTTGTACAAAGAGAATTCAAACTTGCATTGAAATATTTGGAGGATAAGTTAATTGATGATATTTACATAATACCCATCTTATTAAATGATTGCGAAGTTCCTGCACAACTTGAATCAATACAATGGATAAAAAGTTCAGAAGAAAATTATTTGGAAAAAATATTAGATTCAATTAATATCCAGCGAAAAATTTATTTTGATACAACACCGCAAGAAATTATAGACTTGCAAAATAGTTTTATATCTCAAAAACTTGATGTGATTCAGCAGGTGTGTAAACATGTTGATTGCCATTTTGAATATCCTGTTTTTGCGAAAAATAATTTTTGGAACGTCAGTGATGTTAATGACCTAGTGAAAAGCAAAGCCTTACAAATTAGAAATGGTTTATACAATTTCTATTTTAGTGATAAGGAGTATTTTGAATGGGAAGGTGTTGAATTTCGTGATTCAACTTTAACTTATACTATTTCAAGCATAACTGAAAATCAACTTAGTATTTTGTTCACTCATGACGACTATCTCGGCGGTGCACATCCAAATAGTTATTATCACACTTTAAATTTCCTTTTCAATCCTGATTATTTAATAGAATCTAAAATGTTCATTAATGATTCTGATTTAAAGAAAATTGTAACCACTAAGAAATATCAATCTTATGAATTTGAAGACGACGAAGTTGTAGATATCAGTAGTCATTTGGAAAATTATGCATATAATATAGAATTCACTTTAAGGGGTGATAAAATAGAAATTATTTTAGCTAATAATCTGCCTAGAGTTATTCAAGTTTGTGGTTTTTTTACAACTTCTTATAAAATTCAAGATCATAAAATTGAATTGATACTAGATTAGCTACACACGACAGCTACTACAACGGAATTGGGGAATTGGCTTAATGGAAAGTTAGTTTTGTATCTTTGAGAAGTGAGTAAACGGATAGTTTTGTCTTCCTTAATTTACAACATAGATCTATAAATGTTTTTGAGTAATAAACTGAAATGAGTAAAACAACATTTGACAACATAACAAGAAGTGCACTTTGGACTGCATATAAAAATATTTGTTTTTATTGCAGTCGACCTTTAGATTGGGGGGATTTACATATTGATCATATTATACCTGAATCTATTTCACAAAAAGAAAAAGAGTTTGAAAAGATTAAACATGATTTTGAATTAGATGTAAATTTTAATTTAAACGAATTATATAATCTAGTTCCATCGCATAGTAAATGTAATCATAGAAAAAGTGATGATCTTTTCTCAAAAACTACAACATTATTTTATCTCTCAATTACTTGTAAATCAGAATCAAAAATCAAGATTGAAATAGAAAAATTAAAAAGAAATAAAAACAAAGGATTAATTTTATCTAAATTACAATCTGCACTTTCTACAAATGCTATTGATGCAAAGGATCTAAAAAAAATCTTAGTTGAAGCAGAAAAACACAATTGGAATATTAAAGAAATTAAATTACCATTTGGCGTAGAATTTATAGATGAGATTTATGATACTTTTTACCTTGACACAGATTTCTCTAAATTATTTGACAATAAATTATTAATGCACAATGATGAAGATTCATTGGAGTTAGTAAATGATAATAATGAAAAAATAAATGTAACAACTCTAAACGAATGGAAAAAAGCAACAAAAGAAGGCTATTATCCGCTTACAACTTATGCAATAAAATCATCTTCTACATTTACATTTTTCGAAGAATTAATTGAGACCTTAGAAAAAGCAAAAATGCCGAAAGTATCCTTTATAGATGATCCTTGGATAGAAATTGATATGTTAGATTATTTATCCCCAAATATTCTTATGGATGTTGAAGGTGAATTAACAGAATTCATAGAAAATGGTTTATCTATTGATGATTTAGTAAAGCAAGGCATTGTAAAAATAAATCCATCATTTATTTATAAAATAAGTTTAGAATTTGGGGGTTTTGAAACATCCTTAATAGAGCAATTTAGAGCAGACTTTAATGATGATGGGATTGAAGATATTTTTGTGCGAGGTTGGACAAGAGCAACTGGAGGAACAATGGGCTTTGGATTTACTACAATTCTAACAAAATTTTCAGAAAAACATCTAATTGGAAAAGAATAATATTATGTATAACAACTATGGATTTGTTGATCATGAAAATCTAATAATGGAACCCCTGTTGAAAGGAAATGGAGGTAGTTGTGAAAAGAGAAATAATTGTAGCTTAGAAATAATATATTTACCTACTTATTAATAAAAATAAGCAACAACGGAGGTTTTTAGTTGAACTGACGTTGGCAGACATCTACAAAAAATGATGACGAAAAAAGAAAATTATGACTAAAAAATTTATTGTGATTATTTCATTATTAGTATTTGCTTCTTGTAATATACAAAAAGAATTTTATGAAAATGGTGAAATCAAAGCTAAAGGAAAAGTTGAAAATAATAAGAAAAATGGGAAGTGGAAACTTTACTACGAAGATGGAAATATATTTCAAATCGGAGCATATTCAAACGGAAAAGAAGTTGGGAATTGGAAAACATTTCATGAAAATGGGAAAATACACCAATTTGGAAAATTTAACGACGGTAAACAAACTGGTGAATGGAACTTTTTTCATTCAAACGGAAGTCTACAAGGAATTGGAACTTTAAATAACGGGAAAAGAATTGGAATTTGGAAATGGTATTTTAATAATGGACAAATTCAAACGGAAAGAAGTTGGAATAATGGTAGCCTAATTGAAATAATTAGTTGTTATGATGGTCAAGGAAATAAATTTGACAAAGGCACATTAATTAATGGCAATGGAACAATGAAAGTATATAATATTGATGGAGGATTACAAGAAACAATACTCTATAAAAATGGAGAAATTATAAAGTAACGTCTGCCAACAGCTAAGTTTTCGTTGGGTGCGCAGCACGAACAATGAAAGCTGTGTTGAACGGGAACTACTTATAGGGCCTATTTATGTAAATTGATCTCTTTTATCCTACGCTCGAGTTTTTCACGTTGTTGTTTTGCTTTTTCATCATATGCCTTTTGCCTTCTTTCGAAAATGAATTGTTTCTGATGAAGTTCTTTTTCCAAAGACAAAGTTTTATTATAACTATAAATCAAGAGAGCCAATAACAATGCAATACTGCAGAAATAAAAACGATATTCCAATAGTAAGTACTTTAGTCTTTCAATTGTTTTTGATAACATGATTATTAAGAATTTAAAATGTTCCTTTGAAAAAATTCACAAACTAAGATAAATGTATTACAAATTACTGATTTGAACTATCTATTTTGTCAAATTTAAGTAGAAATTCTAATTGGCATTTTTGATAATTTTATCATTGTTGCAGTTTGACATTTTGTTACGTAAAACCATCATATCCTCACTCACTTTTTTATCCAATATCTTAGCATAGTGCTGTGTAGTTCTGATATTTTTGTGTCCTAACATTTTGCTCACGCTTTCAATGGGAACACCATTTGTGAGTGTTACAGTCGTTGCAAAAGTATGTCTGGCAATGTGGAAGGTTAGTTCTTTTTCGATTTCACAAACACCCGCTATTTCTTTTAAATACGCATTCATTTTTTGATTGCTCAAAATAGGAAGTAGTTTGTTTTGGTTGTTGCATTCCGGATGGTCCTCATATTTATCAATAATCATTTGTGTTATTGGAAGGATCGGAATTTTTGAAGCCGATTCGGTTTTCTGACGGTGAGTGAATATCCATTTCTCTCCGTCGATTCCAAGGCTTATATGCGACTTTGTTAGGTTTTTGACATCTATGTAGGCTAAGCCTGTAAAACAGCTGAAAAGGAATATATCGCGCACTAGCGATAATCGTTCTGTTTTGAAATCTTTGTTGAGTATATTTTGAATTTCTTCTTCAGATAGATAAACTCTTTCTACTTCTTTGACTTTTGACTTGTAGTTGGCAAAGGGATTTCTTTCTATCCAATGGTTAGCTATGCAAATCTTGATTATTTTATTGAAGTTCTTGATGTATTTTACGGCAGTGTTATTGGCGCAATTACGAACGCTTCTCAAGTAGAATTCATAATCTGTAATGAAAGCATGATCTATTTTGTTAATGTCTATATCTGAAGCCTTGTATTTCCATTGGAGGAAGTCGATAGTATGCTTTAGGGAGGTGGTATAGCGCTCTAATGTTCCTGGTGCATATTCTTTACCAACCAATTCTTTGATTTTGTTGTTGTGATCCTTGAAGATTGGGATAAGCATTCGTTTGTTGTCGTGGAGATCAAAAATTTCATTCTTTAGATTTTCAGAAGTTATAATAATATCCTTTTTGTATAATTTTTTCTCAGCTTCTAAAATTTTAGATTTTAAATATTCAAGGTGACTGTTTATTGAACGAGTCTCTTCATTGTTTCCCTTCACTTTAGATCCTTCATTTGACCATTTCTCAGGATTAACAAATTTGTTGCTACTAAATTCAAATCGTTTAGATTGTACTGTGACACGTACATAAATAGGGCAGATGCCATCATTATTGACTTTTGATCTCTTTATAGATATTCCGACGAAAGTACACCACCCATTCCGGAGCAAAGTACACCACGATTCCGCAACAAAGTGCGCCATTTATTCCAGAGCAAAGTACACCAGTCAAATCGTCCTTTATCATCACTAAGTAAAGATGATATTTTTCAAAGTTAATAATTATTTTTAGATCTCAAAGATTTACCTGTTAGTGTAATTCTGTGGGCAGAAGCTGACAATCTGTCCATAATAGCATCCGATAATGTTGGCTCGTTTAAGAAGGAATGCCAAGTGTCTACTGGGAGCTGGGAAGTGATCATAGTTGATCCTATACCATACCTGTCTTCGAGGATATCTAGTAACGCAATCCTGGCATCATTATTCAACGGTTTTAGCCCAAAATCATCCAGTATTAGAAGTTTGTTTGTGGAGATACTTTTAATCCACTTCAGGTATGTCCCATCAAGTCTGACTTGAGTCAAGGCATCCATAAACTTGTTCATACTAAAATATAGGGTTCGGTAACCAAGTAAACAGGCACTACGCCCTAAGGCGCAGGCCATAAAAGATTTACCACAACCAGTGGCACCAGTTATCAGGACATTTTCTCCCCTTTCTATAAACATGCCATCAGAGAGCCTAAGTAGCTGTTCTCTGGTAATACCTCTTTCTGTATTGCAAATGATATCTTCTGGTAAGGCATGATAACGGAGCTTACTTGCTTTTAGGTACTTCTGTGTTCTGGAGTAATCCCTGTATTCTACTTCTGCCTGAGTAAGCATAGCTATGAGAGAATGGACATCTTCTTGTTGATGTACTGGAAGTGACAATGCAGCTTCGTACCTTTTAGCCATGCCTGTTAATTTAAGACCTTTGAGCTGTTCTAATGTGTTTTGTGTGTTCATTTATTAGGATTTTATAAGTTGATTAATTATAAGCTTCAGGACCTCTAATATTACTGTGCTCGGGGATACGGAATTCGATAGGAGCCTCTTCTTCGAGTAAATCCATATTATTCACTAGGATGTTTTTGATAACACCGTAGCTAAATTTGTGACCTCTTAAGCCCCGTTTACATGCAGCTTCCATCCGAATGTTACCATAGGAACTCATGAGTCTCAATAGTCCCAGACAAGCAGTATAAGACTGATCAATTATCAGCTTACTGTTCATCACCTTTTTGAAAAATTCAAAAGTATTGGGGCCGTTTTCTTCTGCTTTTTTGAGATAATATTCCGGACTCCATCCACGTTGATTTTTAATGATCTGATGTCTTTCGGGCATATGCTCCGTGATACTGGTATAACCATGGCTGGTGTAATTCCTAGTATGCACAGCAATCCTTTGTGCATCGCAATAGATCTCCACGACATCCTGATCATAAGCAATGCGTACCTCTTTTCCAATGTAACGATAGGGAACAGAATAAAAGTGCCAGTCTTCACCCACCAGTACATGGTAATGCTTTTGAACCTTTGCTTTGGTATAATGTCTGATACTGTATGGGGATTCTGGAAGGGGCTGTAGTAGTGTTTTTTCCTCGCTTTTAAACAACTCGAGTCTACTGTATACTTTCTTCTGAAAGTTCAGCTGATGATGATAATCAAGTTTTTCTCTAATGGCCTTGTTTAGTTCAGTAAGACTATGAAAAGTATCATTACGTAGGCTAGCATAAATACGTCTATAGGTAATCTTTACGTTATTCTCAACAGAGGGCTTGTCCTTGGGCTTATACGGGCGAGCCGCAAGCAGTGCGATATTATTGTGGTTGGCCCATTGCTCGAGCATATCAGTAAATACAGGTTCATATTTACAACTTTTGGATACCCATTGCCT
>NZ_JASMRH010000046.1:0-15130 GCF_041431385.1 Flavobacterium sp. Arc2
TTTTTAAAATTGCTTTGCAATTATATAGAACAAATTACAACTGCCCCTTTAAGACAATATTACCGATCTACTATAGGTCTTAGCATTTAAAAACAGTGAATTTTTCTTTTTTCGTTGTGTGTTTTACCTCTAACCTCCTTTCTTTGCGTTAGGGATAGTAGTGAAAAGCCCACAGTCCCGATGCAACGAAGTGGAATCGCGGCGAGGACTTGTAGCGAATAGCCCGACCGATTATAAAAAAAGAGGCCACTCCGTATATATAGGTATAGCCTCTTTTTTTATAATACGGAACGCCCAAATACTATATCAATCGTAACGAATTGCTTTAACTGGTGAAATTTTGGTTATTATATAAGACGGAATTAGCAACACTAAAAAACAAACGCTAATGGTAAGCCCGTTTAATAATGCAATGTATCCCCAATTAAGATATACCGGAGCTTGATCAACGTAGTAATTTTCAGGATTTAGCTTGATTATTCCGAAATATTTCTGAAGTAGTAAAATCGCTATCCCAATTAGATTACCCCAGAACAATCCCCGAAGAATTAGATAAGACGCATTGTACAGAAATATTTTACGGATAGTCCAATTATTAGCCCCTAGTGCTTTTAAGATTCCTATCATTTGAGTTCGCTCCAAAATAAGAACCAATAACGCGACCACCATGTTGATTGTAGCCACTAATATCATAACTATTAATATAACAATAATATTAAAATCGAATAACTGAAGCCACTCAAATATATAACTGTATTTTTCGATGATAGTTTTAGTATCAAGCGTTGATCCAGTTTGCTGATATACTTCTTCTCCTACCGATTTTATATTATCAAAATCATCTACAAAAACTTCGAATGCTCCTACCTGATCTGCTTTCCATTTATTTATACGTTGTATATGTCGTATATCCCCTAATACATAGGTCGCGTCAAATTCCTGGAAGCCAGAATTAAAAATTCCGACGATTTTAAATCTCCTGATATTAGGTAATTTATTCTGACCTTCTTTCATGAAAAAAGTGGTAAACGCATCACCTACTTTAAGTTTTAACCTATTAGCAAGAAATTGAGATATTACTACATCCTCATTTACCTTATTAGAAAAATCTGGTAATTTTCCAGCAACGAGATACTCCTTTATATTGTCCCACTTGTAATCCCCCCCCACTCCTTTAAAGACAATTCCTTCAAAAGCATTCTCTGTTCTAATAATCCCTGCTTTACTAGCGATAGCCTGAATATGATCTATTCCTTTTACAGTTGTGAACTTGGGATAAAAGTCCTGTTTTTTTGAGATAGGGACTAAGGTGACTTCGGATTGATTGTTATCATAATTAGAAATAATGATATGCCCATTGAAGGCAGAAATTTTCTCTCTGATTTTTTGCTGCAGTCCAATTCCTGTCGCCACTGATACAATCATCATTACCATTCCGATGGCAATAGCAGAAATTGCAATTTTTATAATAGGCGCAGATATACTACTTTTATAATCTTTAGCAGTTATAAGTCTTTTGGCAATAAAGTATTCTAAATTCAATTTAATTAAGTATCTGATTTGGATTCAAAAATACAGTTAAAACACGAATAACACTAATTGACACTAATTTTATTATAATCCACCATATGATTTCTATTTTCAAAAATATTCCTTTAGCCTCTGTTCTAGCATTAATTTTGATTTCTTGCTCCAGCTCAATTAACAGAACAAAGGTATTGCAGCAAGAGAAATCGAAAGACAGCGTATTAGTTACTTCTACCTTCACTAAAGCAACACCATTAACAGATAAAATTACCAAAATACATTTGATTAAAACTGGCGCTGATAATCATGAAGAATACCTACCTCTTCTAAAAGACAAAAAAATAGGTGTCGTTACCAACCAATCAGGCATTGTTTTACTTAACGAACCCGCTACAAGTCTTACAAGTAAAAAAAAGCAAATTCATTTAGTTGATTTCTTATTAGAACAAAAAATAAATATCCAAAAAATATTTGCGCCAGAGCATGGCTTTCGAGGTACTGCTGACGCCGGAGAACATATTACCGACGAAATGGATTCTAAAACTAGATTGCCTATTATATCACTTTACGGCAATAATAAAAAACCAAAGTCAGAACAATTAGCAGGAATAGACATTATGATTTTTGACTTACAAGATGTGGGAGCTCGATTTTACACTTACATCTCTTCACTGCATTATATCATGGAAGCTTGTGCAGAAAATAATATTTCATTAATTATTCTGGACAGACCTAATCCTAACGGAAGTATTGTTGATGGACCAATTCTAGAAAAGGAATTTACTAGTTTTGTAGGAATGCATCCTATTCCAGTATTGCACGGAATGACCATAGGCGAATATGCACAGATGATTAATGGTGAAAAATGGCTTAAAAATGGAATAACTTGCAAACTAACAGTAATCCCATGCTCTTATTATAATAGAAACAAAAAATACAGCCTTCCCGTAAAACCTTCTCCAAACTTACCAAACGACCAAGCAATAAATCTATATCCCAGCTTATGCTTTTTTGAAGGAACAAATGTTAGCGTTGGACGAGGAACTGAAAAACAGTTTCAAATTTACGGCTCTCCCAATTTAGCAAAGAGCAATTTTAGTTTTATCCCTACGCCAAATGTGGGAGCACAAAATCCAGTTTACAATGGAGTAACATGCTTCGGCGAAGATTTATCAACTCAGACTGAAGTACACCAACTGGAATTGAAATGGCTAATTAAAGCTTACACTAGCACAACAGACAAATCGACCTTTTTCAATCCTTTCTTTACAAAATTGGCTGGAACACAAAAACTGCAACAACAAATAATGGCTCAAATATCAGAAACCGATATAAGAAAGAGCTGGAAAAGCGGTTTAGACCAATTTAAGAATATGAGAGAGAAATATTTGATCTACTAAGAAAAAGAAAATACATGCTGCCCAACAGCTAATAGCTATAGCGGCAATTTTTTCTTCATTTCCTCTACAATATTGAAGGCAGCAGGACAAATTGCAACATTCTTCAACGTAAGATCTGTTATTTGCTGAAACTTCTTTCTATCAGTATGTGGAAATTCTCTGCAAGCCTTTGGTCGCACATCATAAATCATACAAGCATTTTCATGATCTAGAAAAATACAAGGCACACTTTGTAATACATAATCCTGATCTTCGTCAATGCGAAGGTATTGCTCTATAAACTGCTGTGGTTTCTGCTTAAGGTATTTTGACACTCGCTCAATATCGGCAGATGTAAATAAAGGCCCCGTAGTTTTACAACAATTCGCACATTTTAAACAATCCGTTTTTTTGAATTCAGCATCATGCAGGTCTTGCATAACATAATCTAAATTTTTAGGCGTCTTCTTTTTAAGCTTATCGAAATACTTTTTGTTTTCTATATGCTTATCTTTGGCAAGTTTTCCAAGTTCGTTTAAAGTAGGTTTCAAGTTTAGAGTTTAAAATTCTTTGCAAAATTACACTTTTTGAATGATGAACTCTGAATAATGAATGTTGAATTTTGAAATACAAACAATGAAAGACCTTTTTGGCAAAGCCATCCTCGATTATCAGACGAATAATTCTCCTGAAAATTTAATTACAGAAACAACTATATCTGAAGAAGACGAAATGAGTGTCGCTTATTTATTCCGCTCCTATAACGAAATGCCAAAAATGGAACAAAAAGCACTTCAACTTGCCAAAGGCAGAGTTCTGGACGTAGGTTGTGGCGCAGGAAGCCATAGTTTGACTTTGCAAAACGAAAGAAATTTAGAAGTAACAGCAATCGACATTTCTGCAAATGCTATTGAAGCATGTTTATTACGAGGAATAAAAGACGCAAGAGTACAAGACGTAATGACCCTTGAAAACGAAAAATACGATACCATTTTATTATTGATGAATGGCGCTGGCATGTGTGGAAAACTAAAAAACATACCAAAATTCCTTTTAAAACTTAAGTCCCTATTGCATCCCGGAGGCCAAATTTTAATGGATAGTTCTGATATTATTTACATGTTTGATGACGATGAAGATGGAGGAAAGTGGATTCCATCTGATAATCCCTATTATGGCGAAGTTGTTTTCAACATTGCTTACAAAGGCGAAAAAGAAAAACCTTTTTACTGGATGTATATTGATTACAATACCCTTCAAAATGCGGCTTACGCCAATGACTTAAAATCAGAATTGATTTTAGAAGGTGAGCATTATGATTATTTGGCAAAACTTTCGACTTAAAATCATCTCCAAAGCCTTAAAAGAGTAAAACCAAGATAAATGGAAAACAAACCAGTCATAAAACAATATGATGAAAATCTGTGGTCTGATTTACACGATAGTCTAACTATGCCTATCGAACCCACTTTATCATTACTTGAGGCCTTACATTTTAGACTGACTTATATTATGAATAGCCTATCCGAAAAAGATTTAGAAAAAAAATTCATACACCCCGAAAACAGAAATGAATTTGCACTTAAAGAAATAATTGCGACGTATCCATGGCGTGGAAATCATCATTTACCACATGTTACCGAATTAAAAAAAAGAGACAACTGGTAAAAACCATTGTTTTATTCTATAAAACGCAAAAAGCCAAACAAAAATTGTTGTTTGGCTTTTTACGTTTTCACTATACTGACTACGGTATATTCAAATATTTATGCGTTTGAAGTGAAACCCTCCACTTTGGATTATTCATCACATAGTCCACGATTAGCGGCGTCATTTCTTCTTTCTTACTCCATTCAGGCTGAAGAAATAAAATAGCGTCGTCGTTTACCAACTCGGCTTGCTCTTCTGCAAAAATAAAATCATGTTTATTAAAAATGATTACTTTCAATTCATGCGCTTTATCATAAACCGTTTTAGTAGGTAATTTATTTTTCTTTGGTGAAAGACAAACCCAATCCCATGTTCCGGTAAGATCATAGGCCCCTGAAGTTTCAATATGAACCTTTCTTCCATTATCCTTTAATGCTTGTGTCAATAAATTCATATCCCACATCAATGGTTCTCCACCCGTTACCACAACTGTCTCTGCATATTTCTTTGCATTATCCACAATTTGATCAATACTCGAAGGCGGATGCAATTCAGCATTCCAACTTTCCTTAACATCACACCAATGGCAACCTACATCACAACCTCCAATTCTCACGAAATAAGCAGCTGTTCCCGTATGAAAACCTTCTCCTTGAATCGTATAAAACTCTTCCATCAATGGAAGCATTGCTCCTTTATTAACTTCTAACTGTATTTCTTTTGATAACATTTTTGTAATTTAAAATGCAAAGATAACTAAATAAAAAGGACTTGATTGAGGAGTCTGATACATTTGGTATAAAACAAAAAACCCGATAGCGTTACACTATCGGGTTTTTTAAAAATTTATGACTTACTACTTGTTAAGAATACCTAACGATTGAGTAGCATAAGCATTTGTAGGGTCGATTGCCAAAGTTTTTTGGAAATATTCCTTAGCTTTTACTTTATCAAAGTTAGCGTAACCTGCAGCCATTGTGTTATAACACTCAATAAGCTTCGCTTTTACAGCTGGTTTAGCTAATTCCTCAGGTCCTTTCTTAGTAACAAGATCTATATACTGTTGGTAGTACATAATCATAGCCTCATCATTTTCTAACAAACTATTTGTTCTAGCACGAGAAAGATATACGTCTTGAGTATCAGGAGATGCTGTAATAACATTTCCATAAGCAATATCTGCTTTTTTCAAAGCAACAGTATCTTTTACAATTCCAGGTTTAGCATTATCAAAATAAATAGCATTTCCTAAGTAATAGTTGTCATATAGAAAACCATTTGATTCTTTATTACTAGTTGCAATTTCTAAAACAGCAGCAGCTTCTTTATACAATTTTTGCTCATATAAGTTTTTACCTACTTCACCTAAATCATTAGTAACTGATTTTTCCATTTCAACAGCTTTTCTTATCGAAACTAATCCTTTTTCAAAAAGAACTGGTTCTATAGAAGTACCATCAGCACTCGTTGCTTTTTTAATGTTTGACAAACCTAAATAGAAATAATCTAAATTGATCACTTTATTATCTGGGTTGGCAATATAATCTTCCAATGATTTAATTGCCAAATCAACATTACCATTTTGGTATGCAGAATATCCTAAATATCTATAAATACGAGGATTCACCTTATCTAACTCTTTCATTTTATTTGCTTCAATCTCTAAAGCTTTATAATCTTTAGCTAAGATTAAGAAATCAGCATGACGCATACGAGAAGTAAGAGAATAGTCAGTCAAAGTCATATACTTCTCGTAATATCCTAAGGCTTTTTTCAAATACTCATCTTGTCTACCTGGAACATTCAGTCCCCATAAATAGTACGTTTCAGCTAATTCACGGTAAAGTGGTCCGTAACCAGGATTAGTAGCTAACACTTCATTATAAGCAGCTACAGCTTCAGTGTAAGCTTTAGCTCCTTTAAGTAAAACACCTAATTGTACTTTAGCTCTAATTAAACTATTATCAGCTTGAAAAGCATTACGGTAGTTAGAATACGCTTGATTTTGATTTTTATCACCATAATAAGCATCACCAAAAGCTAATAATACTTGTGGTTCTTCACCATTTTTTTCTTTAGCTAAATTTAAAGTAGAGATAGCATTTTTATAATCAGGCTTTGTAGAGTTCATATACGCTTTTGCTACATAAACATATTCTTCAAAATCCTTTCTTCTCATTTCTTTAATCGCCAGATCAAATTTAGCTTTCGCTTCCGCAGCTTTTCCATTATTAAGGTCTAATTGACCAAGTCCAATATAATTAAAATGAGCATCATCTTTAGCAGTCAAACCACTTTGATAAGTCATTTTTGCAGAATCCGCAATACTTTGATATAAGTAAATATTACCTAAAAGAAAAAATGCTTTTCCTTCAGACGGATCTGATTTGATAATTGATTTCAAAGTTACCTTAGCATCTTGGTATTTTTCGGCGTCAATTTCTTTTTTGGCTTGATCGATATCCTGAGCGTAACTCACTGTCATTCCGGCCAAAAAGGCAACTCCTAGAATTTTAAATTTGTTCATTTTAACTTTATTTGATTTATTCATGTTCATTTTCTTTATTTGATTTGGTTTTAAATATAACTTTTCTTCCAGGCATACGAATCGGCAACAGCCCTGCTTTCAAAATTATTCTTTGTCCGATGTCTCCAGCAACAAATGAAGCAAACCCCATTCCTAAACCAGAGTATCCCTGACAATTAATTATATACAAATCACGTGCCAAAGGGTACTTCCCTTCCGCTAAATTATTTTGTGTAGGAGCATAAAAACCATCATTAGCCTCTCCCTTAACGCTTAATACGTTTATGTTTTTCACTAGGTCCTTCATTTCACTCGATGGCTGATAAAGCCAATTAAGACCTACAACACCAATCATTCCGTCATTTTCAGACACAAATTTCACAACATCATTATTCGATTTTAAAGAGTAAACCCCTTCTTTAGGCATTTCCGTTATTCCTGCCAATGCATTCATATAGCGCACAGTACTAGAGTTTGGACTATCAAAAACCAAACCTTTTATACTTTTTTGCTCTTTGCCTTGCATAAAAAGAATAACATCTGTCAAAGCTACTAACGTATCATTATTGTTTTTATTGGCTATAAAAGCAATTGCGTCAGTTCCTATTTTAGTTGTTTTAGGTTTAATTTTAATTTGATCAAAATATTTAGTTTCCTCAGCATTCAATTTTCTCGACAAAATAACGATACGAGAAGTATCTTTAAGAAATGCGCGCATTACTTCATTTTCAGATCTCGATTTCAATTCTATCTCGGCTTTATATTGCCCTTGAAAAACTGCAATTTCATCTTCAATTAAAGGCTTTAACGTCTCATCAACAAGGATTGTTGCTTTACCTTTAAGTATAGTCTCCTTGTCACCATCTGATTTTTTGCACCCATAAAAAAGCACAAAAAACAAAATAATTATAAAAAATGGCAGCCTAACTAACTTTTTCATACACTAATCATTATTATCTGTTATAATACGTCTACCCCTTATAAAAGAATAAACAATAAGAAGAATTCCAAATGCTACTCTGTACGTCATATTCATATCAATAGGAAAATCCTTCATAAAGATAATAAATAATCCCAAGACAAAATAAAGTATGAAAAACAAAATTGCTAAAACGAGAAGAAATCGCTCTTTAAGCGATTTCTCCTGAATATTTTTAAATATTTTCTCCAACATTAATCCGCTGTTTGAATAGTAATCGGTAGAGAGTATAGTACTCTAACCGGTTTTCCATTTTGTATTCCTGGATTCCATCTTGGACATTTTGATAGCACTCTTATTGCTTCTTTTCCTGTACCATAACCAATATCTCTTAAAACCTTAATATCTGTTAAAGAACCATCTTTTTCTACCACAAAAGTTACATAAACTTTACCTTTAAGACCTTCCTCTTCAGGAGCACGGTAGTTTTTCCCTACATAACCGTAAAACTTATCCATACCACCTGGAAATTCAGGTTTTACTTCGATACCTGCCGTATTGTAAATTTGATTATCATCAGCTTCTACCACTTTTGCAGGACCATTACCAACTGGAGCAACAGTTAAAACCGCATCAGGATCTCCTTTTATAGTTTCCGCACCAATCTTTTTTTCTTTAATCTCGACAATTTTCGGCGGCTCTTCAGTCACTTCTTCTGCCTTAGCTACCACCGGTTTCACAAACTTAACCACATCCACTTTAGGTGGTGGTGGTGGTGGTGGTGGAACGTTTAATTTTGGCTCTTCTTTCTTAGGCGGCAATTTTATAGCAGTGATTTTTATATCCCTGTCAATCTCTTGCTCCTCACCTTTAGGAATTAAGTTTATGATAAGAGGTGCTGCAACAGCAAAACTAAAAAATAGAGCACCAAGAATAAGCGCTTTAATAGTAGTTTTTCTGTTTGACTTTCTTAATTCATAAGCTCCGTAAGTTTTATTACGTCCTTCGAATACGATATCAAGCCATTGGTTTTTTAATATATCTAATTTCATTTTTCTTAATTATTAGGTTATTGGGGAATAAGATTACTCTTGTTTTCCTTCTAACAATTTTTGTTCTTCAGCAGAAAATTCAGGAACGATAGCGTAATTACCAAAATCTCCAACCCCAACAATTGCCATTTCATCAAGTATATCAATTAAATTTTTATAATTTGATTTCTTACTTGGTTTGATAATCACAATTAATCCGTTTTTAGGCTTACCCTTAGCTGCAGAATATGCTAAAACTGATTTTTGTCTAGACAACAATTCTTTACGAATACCATCTTTCCCAAAAGCCAAATCTTTAGGCCCTCCTATTGGAGTAGCTAATAAACCCACATAGTAAACTAACTTATTATCAGCACCTAACAAAATTGTCATCGTACGATTTTCGTCAACTTTCATATCCACATTATCTTTGGTGGGATCTTTATCTGGCAACCCCAAGCTCATCGATTGAGGTTTAGACAACGTCGTGGTAAGCATAAAGAATGTGATTAATAAGAAAGCCAAATCCACCATAGCAGTTAAATCTACTTTTGCATTTGATTTTTTACTTCTTACTTTACCACCTTTTCCGCCTCCACCGTCGCCGGTATTTAATTCAGCCATTTTAGTGTCTTTTTTTTATTAAAAATCTTTTCCTCTTAAACCAGTAACTAAACTAAAGCTATTGATTTTTTGCTCTTGTAAAATATCCATCACTTTTTTAATGGCAGGATATTCTTCTTTTGCATCACCTTTAATAGCGACCTGCAATTCTTTATCGTTTACCTCTATGTTCGCAATACGAGCATTATAGATCCACTCTTTCAATTGATTATCCAATGAATCTGTAGGAATACCAGGTTGCCCTGCTTTACTTCTATCAGATGCTTTCATTTCAATAATTTGTTGAAGATTAAGAATTGGCACACCAAAATCATCCATTCTTGAAAATGTGTTTTTATCCTCATCAGTAAAAGTAACATTGTACTTCTCTCCCATCAACTCTAAAGTTCTCATTCGAACTTCTTTCCCTTTCAAATCAAAGAACACTTTTCCCTTACCTACAGTTAATGTAGCCAAATCAGTTTCAGGCAATTTAGTCTGGACTGTTGAGGAAGGAGTATCCACGGGCAATGCCTCAGGTATCTTAGCTGTCGAAGTCATTACAAAGAAGGTAAGCAAAAGGAATGCGACATCACACATCGCGGTCATATCAGTAGACCCCGGATTTTTTTTAATTTTTATTTTAGCCATTCTTTTTGTTTTTTATTTGATATAAATATCAATATAATTATTGCTTCAAACTTCCTCTGAATTTTCTGTAAGTATTTACAATAGATACAGCCGCTTCATCAATTGAATATGTTAAATCATCAATTTTAGAAGTAAAAAAGTTGTAAGAGATAATTGCTACAGCAGAAGTACCAATACCTGTTGCAGTATTAATAAGTGCCTCAGAAATACCATTTGCTAAAGCTGCTTGATCAGGAGTACCAGCTGCCGCCAATGCACCAAACGCTTTAATCATCCCTGATACAGTTCCTAACAATCCAATAAGAGTACCTAAAGAAACTAATGACGAGATAATTGTCATGTTCTTTTGTAACATTGGCATTTCAAGTGAAGTAGCTTCTTCTATTTCTTTGTGAATAGTCTCTGATGCTTCTTCGCTATTAAATCCTTCTTTTTTCACTGCTTGGTATTTTACTAATGCAGATTTAATTGCATTTGCAACAGAACCTTGTTGTTTATCACATGCTGCAATAGCTTCGTCAATTTCACCTTGTTTGATACTTGCTTGTATCTTTGTCATAAAAGTGTCCAATTTAGTTTTACCTGCTGCTTTAGATATAACAACATATCTTTCGATAGAAAAAACAAGAACCATTAATAACATCCCTAATAATACTGGCACAACTGCACCACCATGATAAACTTGACCTAAAAGATTCAAAGGATGTCCTGTTTCAATATTTCCACCTTCAAAATTCGAAGGGTTACCCATGATGAATTTCCAGATCAACACACCAACACCAATACACGCAACAATAATAAGTCCTGAAACCATTCCTCCACCGTTTGAAGTGCTTTCTTTTTTAACGTTTGCCATTTTCTTTAATTTTAATAGTTTTAAATAATTTATTTTAGTTATAATAAACTTGTAGTCCCGCAAATTTATATGTTTAGTTCAAATAAAAAAACTTTTTTTAATTTAATTCGAATTTAATTTATCCAAAAAAAAGCTAAGGTTTTTTAATATATGAATTTTAATCAATATCATTAAACAAATTTAATCTTTTTTGACATATAAATTATATTTTTATGAAATATTACAACAATATATCAATAAAGAGAATTTAATCAGTTAAAATAAGTTTTTCCGCTATTAGCAATAAAAGAGGAATAAAACTGCAGTAAATGCCAAAATTATCTGATTTCAAATAATAACAATATCTTGCAAGTAAATTCAACACGATAAATGCTATGAATAGGAAAGAAAAATTTATAAAGGATATTACTGAGGGCTACACTTCCAAAGGAGAAAGTATCATTCTGGGAGGAGCCATACTTGACGGCGAAGCCTTAGCAGATGCCCATGTAAAAATTCCATTAAAAACACTTAATAGACATGGATTAATTGCGGGCGCTACGGGAACTGGAAAAACCAAAACTATTCAAGTTTTATCAGAGCAACTATCATCATTTGGAATTCCAGTAGTAATGATGGACATCAAAGGGGATTTTAGCGGTATCGCCAAGGAAGGTGAAGAAAAATTATTTATTACTGAACGACACGCCAAAATAAACCTACCTTATAACACAGCTAAATTTCCAGTAGAACTATTAACGCTATCCGAGCAAAACGGAGTACGACTACGTGCGACTGTTTCAGAGTTTGGACCGGTATTATTTTCCAGGATTCTAGGATTAAATGACACGCAGTCTGGGGTGATGTCAGTAATATTCAAATATTGTGATGACAACAAGATGCCTTTATTAGATCTTAAAGACATCAAAAAGGTAATAAATTACATCACAGAGGAAGGAAAAGATGAAATCACAAAAAACTACGGAAAGATTTCTACTTCAACTACGGGAATCATTCTTAGAAAAATAATCGAACTGGAACAACAGGGAGCAGAATTGTTTTTTGGCGAAATGTCTTTTGACATAGACGATTTAATGCGAATTGATGAAAACGGAAAAGGTTACATCAATATCATTAGATTAACGGATATTCAGGACAAACCAAAATTATTTTCTACTTTCATGCTGAGTCTCCTTGCTGAAATTTACCAGCAAATGCCAGAGAAAGGTGATTCAGAACAACCAGAGTTAGTGATCTTTATTGACGAAGCACATTTGATTTTTAACGAAGCTAGCAAAGCATTATTAGATCAAATAGAAATGATTGTAAAACTAATTCGCTCAAAAGGAGTTGGACTTTACTTCGTAACCCAAAATCCTATGGATGTCCCGAGCGGCGTATTAGCACAATTAGGTCTAAAAATACAACACGCATTACGAGCTTTTACTGCTAAGGATAGGAAATCCATAAAACTAACGGCTGACAACTACCCTACTTCTGAGTATTACAACACAAGCGAAGTATTGACTAGTTTAGGAATTGGCGAAGCCTTAGTTACCGCTTTAAACGAAAAAGGAATTCCAACTCCGCTTGTCGCTACAATGATGCGAGCTCCAATGAGCCGAATGGATATTTTAACCGAAAATGAAATTCAAGACATTAATAACAAATCTAGATTAGTCAAGAAATATAGTGAGCTTATTGATCGTGAGAGCGCTTATGAAATGCTAAATAAGAAAATCACCGTTATTGAAGACGAAGCTGCGACAGAAGCTCAAAAAAAAGCGGATGAAAAAGCAGAACAAAAGACAGCAAAAACCAGAGCGACTAAGTCAAGTTATACAAACAGTACTGTAAGCAAGTCGGTTATTAAAGTACTTACCAGCGCTACCTTTATTAGAGGAGTGTTTGGTGTACTGACAAAAATATTCAAAAAATAAAATCATTTAAAAACATCTCTTAAATAAACTAGGAGAAATTACTTAAATTTGAACGTCATGAAAAAATACTTGATACAAAATAGTCCTTTTGTAGTTCCTACAACTGACGGAAAATTGATTGAAGAGCACCACGGTTTAGCTGCAAACAACAATCCGGAAATATCAATCGCTCATATGGTAGCACCTCCCAAATGGAGTGAACCTTTTCAAACGCCGGAGTTTGAAGAATATACTTATGTCATTAAAGGTAAAAAACAGTTTATTATCGACAATGAAATCATCGTTCTAAAAGAGGGACAATCGATAAAAATAGAAAAAAATACCCGCGTTCAATACTCAAATCCGTTTGACGAGCCATGTGAATATATCGCTATATGTAAGCCTGCTTTTGACTTTACTAAAGTGCATCGTGAAGAATAAGTAGAGTAAATTCCTTTTTTTGTTGTTAATAATATTAACTTCAAACTCTTAAATAATTTTAATTAATTGAATACAGCGTTATGATAACATTTATTGCGTCCATCATTTTATTAGTGTTGGGATATATATTTTACGGTAAATTTGTTGAGAACATATTTAAACCCGATCCTAACAGAGCTACTCCTGCATACACCCACGCAGACGGAGTAGATTTTGTTCCCATGAATAGTAATAGAAACTCGTTAATTCAGGTTTTAAATATTGCAGGAGTAGGCCCGATTTTCGGACCAATATTAGGAGCCTTATACGGTCCCGTAGCTTTCCTTTGGATAGTCATTGGTGCCATTTTTGCCGGTGCCGTCCACGATTATTTAACTGGGATGATTTCCATGAGGTATGGCGGTGCACACTTACCTGCTTTGGCTTCCCTATTTTTAGGTAAATATTTTAGCCACGTGGTTAATTTCTTCACCGTATTGCTACTACTTTTAGTGGGAACTGTTTTTATCTCTGCACCAGCAAGTATGATAGATGACCTTATAGGTAAAGATTTAAATATGTTTACCTTAATTGTAATTGCTATATTCATCTATTACATCGTAGCCACAATTTTACCAATTGATAAAATCATTGGAAAAATATATCCTGTTCTTGGGCTTCTATTATTATTGAGTGCCGTAGGTGTATCAATAGGGATGTTTCTTTATGGAAATCCAATTCCGGAATTAACTCTTACAAATCTACATCCTAAAGATATTCCCTATTATCCAGTAATATTTTTAACGATATCCTGTGGTGCTTTATCTGGATTTCACGCTACGCAATCGCCAATAATCGCCCGAACCATTAGAAATGAGAAAGACGGACGAAAAATATTTTACGGAATGATGATTGTTGAAGGAGTTATTGCTATGGTTTGGGCTGCAGCTGCAATGAGCCTTATGAGTGGTGAGGGCCTTAGCGCCTTACTCGCAAGTGAAGGACTTCCTGGAGTAGTTCATAAAATTGCAACGGTCTTTTTAGGAACAATTGGCGGAACAATTGCTATTTTAGGTGTTATCGTTTTACCAATAACTTCTGGAGACACTTCTTTTAGAGCAGCCAGAATGATTATTGCAGATTACCTGAAAATTGATCAGAAGTCTCTTAAAAATAGATTTATGATTGCAATACCTCTTTTTGTAATTGCATTTATCCTTACAAAAATAGATTTCCAACTTCTATGGAGATATTTTTCCTGGGCAAATCAAAGTATCGCAGCAATTGCGTTATGGATTGGAACGGTTTATTTGTACCAAAGAAAAACCCTTTATATTATTGCCTTAGTGCCTGCATTTTTCATAACATCTGTTCTTGGGTCTTTCCTTTTTTATGATCCTACCATAGGTTTCGGATTAGACATAGTAACCTCAGATATTGTTGGAATTGTGATTGCTACTTTAATAACGATTTTATTCTTTGCTGTAATAAAGAATAATAAGGAATTGCCTAAATCTGAATAGATAATAAAGGATCAGGAACAAAACCTGGGGAGAAGTTTTGCAAAAATGAATATTTTTGCAAAATTAACATTGAGATATGACTTCTATAGACCTTTTAAAATTTATGCTTCCTGATTTTTTAATAGAGAACTTCGAAATAGTTTCTG
>NZ_JASMRH010000047.1:0-9933 GCF_041431385.1 Flavobacterium sp. Arc2
CAAATAGACAAACTTACCTCTAAGAGGAAAATCCTGAATCGTTATTTCATCTAGAAAGCCTTTGGATACTAATTCTACCGCGTCAAACTCTTTTGGAGGTTTTGCTTTTTCTTCAAAATGTAGATGTAGGTTTTCTTCAGAGTTAGTAGCGGAAACTATTTCAAAGTTCTTTATTAAAAAATCAGGAAGCATAAATTTTAAAAGGTCTATAGAAGTCATATCTCAAAGTTAATTATGCAAAAATATTATTTTTTCTAAAAACTCTTCCCAGGTTTTGTTCTTGATCCTAAAAATTAGGCATAAATTATTAGTTAGCCTAAAAGAAAGAATTCTATATTTCTCTCCCTCTAAATTGAGATCTAAAAGCTTTTATTTTGGCATTGAATAATTTTTCCGTTCGCAAGTGTCGGGATCTGATTGTAACGATTTTCACTGCTAACTAGCTGTTGGAAGGCAGGTCAGGACTACTATTTTGCCGTAATCAGCTATTTTTATTTCCAATTTAATTGTAGAGCGAAACAGGTTTTTTCTTCTTTTGTTATGCTAAATGTAGTAGATTTTTTAGATAAATTCTCATGAATCACAACGGAGTCATTTAAGGATAGTTCTTTCATGAAATTCATTTCAAAACTATTAAGATTTTGATTTAGAATTAATTTTTCGTCAACATGGTCTAAGCACCATTCTAGGTATTTTACATTGTTGACGTGATTGACTATGTCTAAATCTGATAAGTAGACTACTTTTTCAAAAATGACTTCCTTCTCTGGGTTAATCGTTATTTTTGAAAAACTTTCTTGTGTTGGTTTTCTCTCTGGGTACAATTCGAAATGCTCGTATGGCAAAGCTAACGCTTCTGGGCGACGTTTTTCTGTATTGAATACAGCCCAAAAAGTTTCAGAGCCAACGATTTTCCTCCCATTTACATGCATTTCTAACGCACGTATCGAACGGGAATTTTCAAGGGTATTGATCCACGTTTTTACCGTTACTATGTCTCTCCATTTTGGCAATGCGCTAATTTCAACACGCATTCGGCTTAGAACCCATGCTTGATCGAATTCCTGCATGTCCGAAAAACTGATGCCACCCATATCCGAATGTGCTGCCGCAGTCAATTGCAAAATATTACACAAGTCGGTGTATTTTAAATACCCATTAGGCATGCATTGGGTGAAATTGATTTCCCAATCCTTACTTAAAACGGAAGTGAAATTTGAAGCTATTGGCATGAAGATACTATTTTTGATTAACGATTTTAGAATACTGTATGATTCTACTATTTATAAAGTGTATATATTATTCTATGGAATTGATATAATTAATAACAGTCTCATAAGGTGTTTCAAAATCAAACCATTCTGTGTTTTGATCTCTTTTAAACCAGGTGAGCTGGCGCTTAGCAAAACGTCGTGTGTTTTTCTTGATTTCTTCGATGGCAAATTCTAAGCTAAAATCGCCGTCAAGGTAGCTGAACAATTCTCTGTAACCTACAGTTTGCAAGGCGTTCAGTTCTTTGTTTGTATATAAACCTTTGGCTTCTGCCAATAAACCTTCGTTTATCATAATGTTCACGCGTTGGTTGATTCGGTTATACATTATGCTTCTTTCTGCTTCAAGACCTATAAGAATGGGAGTGAAGCTGCGTTCATTCTTCTTCTGGTTTAAAAAGGAGGAATACGGCTGTCCTGAGCCAATGCATACTTCTACGAAGCGCATCATACGTTGCGGGTTTTGTAAGGTTTGTGGATTTTCTTTTGTTATGCTTTCAAAATACGCAAAATCAAGTGCTTTTAGTTGCTCTTGTAGGTAGACAATTCCTAGTTTTTCATACTGGGCATTTACGGTTTCTCGTACCGATGGGTCAATTTCTGGGAACTCATCAAATCCTTTTAAAATAGCATTTACATATAAACCAGAACCACCTACGAGTACTACATAGTCGTTTGTCAAAAATAATTCATCGATTTTTTTTATCGCATCTTTCTCAAAATCACCAACAGTATAGTGTTCAAAGATTGATTTATTTTGGATAAAATGATGGGGAGCAGCGGCTAATTCAGTTACTGTAGGAACGGCGGTACCTATTGACATTTCCTTGAAAAATTGACGGCTGTCACAGGAAACAATTTCGCATTTAAAATGATTAGCCAGAATAATACTTAAGGCTGTTTTTCCTATGGCTGTTGGCCCAACGATGGTGATGAGATGTTTCATATTTATTTTTAGCCCAGATAGCAACGTAAACCCCGGACGACTGCAAGTTAGTATTTCTAGATGTAAAAGAGCGCCTTTAGAAGCTCCTTTTATGTCTTAGAAATACAACTTTAAGGAGGAGGAGTTGTAGTGAATAGCTGGAAATAGCTTTGTATATTATTTAGTGTCAAACGAATGTCCGCAATGAGGACAGAAATTAGCGTTGTCTGGATAATCTTCGATACCACATTCCGTACATGGTTTTTTGTGAATAGATACCTTATCATGGCTTCTTTTAGCGATTTCGGCACTTACAATACCTGTTGGTACTGCAATGATTCCATATCCCAAAATCATCACAAAAGAGGCGATGAACTGTCCTAATGGAGTTTCAGGAGAGATGTCTCCATAGCCAACAGTAGTCAATGTTACAATTGTCCAGTAGATACTGGCTGGAATGCTAGTGAAACCACTTTCTTTACCTTCCACGAGATACATTATAGAGCCAATAATTATGGTACTAATTAGTACAAAGTAAATAAAAACTATTATTTTTCCTTTACTAGCTTTAATGGCTTTATTTAGCTGCAGGGATTGGCTTGTAAACTGGGGATGGTTTAATATTTTAAATAATCGCAATAGTCGCAAGGAACGAACAACTGCCAAAATACTAGCTCCCATAAAGAAAATTGACAAATACATGGGGAGAATAGCAAGCAAATCAATTATTCCATAGAAACTGGACATGTATTTCCGGGGCTTATTGATTGAAATGATTCGGAGAATGTATTCGATGGTAAATAATACGGTGATAATCCACTCGAGAAGCACGAGATAGGAATGGTATTTTAGATCAAATTCAGTAACGGTTTCCATCATTACTAAAAGAACGCTCAATAAAATAAGGCCAAGGAGGATTAAATCGAATAATCGACCCGCCTTTGTACCTGTCCCGTAGATTAGAACATTCACCTTTTGTCTAAAACGCTCGTATTTTGATTTTAATTCGGGCATAAGCAGTATTGATTTTTAGATCTTACCTTAGAAATTTATGATTTTGAATCCTTTGTTTTTTCTGATGTGTCCCTGAATAATATTACGGGTGTCGCGATTATTTTGCATCGGAATAATGATGTTTTTCAGGATTTCGATATTCGTAATCTGATAATTTAAATCATAGAAAGTATAACCTTTGTAAACACCATTTTCAACTAATACTGCACTGCGTTCATTTATCGTTCTTCCCTTTTCAACAATCACCATACTCTTGTTTTCAAAGGAGTTTTGCGCAATAAAATCAGCTACTCTTTCATTATATTCCACGGCAGGAATACTACCGATACAAGCACCGTCACATTCATTAATTATTTGTTGATAACAACATGTTTTAGAACTGTATAAGCCAGTTAATTTCTGGCATAGCTTGAAGTCTGATGTTATTAAAGATAAGGCATTTTTTCCTTCTTGTGCATTAACATAAGAGAGAATTTCCTTTTTTCTGCCGTCCGCTTTTTCAAGCTTCAAGTTTAAGTACCCGCTAGCATCTTTCTCAGAATAGATAGACCACGAATAATTGCTTTTTCGTGACATCCTGTTGTAAATAGGTCTGTTGATTTTTATTTCTTCCGTTTCCTTTAAAAGGGCTATTAATTCACTTCCAGTTTCCTCAAAAGTTACTGTAAATACTTCTGCTTGAATTTTTTTGGCACTTCTCGTTATTCCAGTAAAATGCTGATTTACTCTTTTTTTAATGTTTTTGCTTTTTCCAATAAATATAATCTTACCTTCCTTGTTGTGAATATAATAGACACCTGTTCTTGAAGGTACACTTTCAACAATTTCAAGTAAGTTTGGAGCAATTCCTTTCTGAACTGCCGATTTAATTAGATCTTTGATAATAGTTTTTTCTAAATCTTTATCCAGTAACATTTTGAATAATTTCACTGTTGCCAAAGCATCCCCACTAGCACGATGTCTATCAGCCATTGGAATTCCTAGAGCTCTAACTAACTTTCCTAAACTGTGTGAAGCTTGTTCTGGCATCAATTTCTTAGATAACTCGACTGTACAAAGTGTCTTTGTATTAAAATCATAGCCTAAGCGGCGAAATTCTGTTTGTAGAATTCGATAGTCAAAATCAGCATTGTGTGCGACAAGTACACAATCATTTGTCATTTCTATAATGCGTTTTGCTACTTCAAAAAACTTAGGAGCAGACTGTAACATGGCATTATTTATACCAGTCAGTTTTACTACAAAAGGTTGAATTGGAATTTCAGGATTGACTAAACTAATAAATTGGTCGACGATTTCATGACCATCAAATTTGTAAATGGCGATTTCGGTAATTCCTTCTTCATTGAATTGTCCTCCTGTGGTTTCTATGTCTAATATTGCGTACAAAATAAGTGTTCAGTTTACAGTTAAAAGTATTCAGTGGTTTGATCAAAAATGTAATAGCATCAATCCTGGTGAAGTCTTCTCATTTGAGAATAAAAATGGTTGCCCTTAACAACTATTTTTTGAGATTGACGATGTCGCAAAGAAATTAATTTCTTCCTCCAAAGATACTACTTCCTATTCGAACCATCGTGCTTCCACATGCTATGGCCAGTTTATAGTCACCTGACATTCCCATCGACAGCGTATTCATTTGGTTATTTTCAGTTTGCTGTGATTGCAGTTTATCAAAAATTATTTTTAAGTGCGAAAATTCTTTTTTGATTTGATCTTGGTTATCGGTAAATGTTGCCATACCCATTAATCCAGTGATTCGGATGTTTTTCATTTCCACAAATTCGCTTGAAGCTATAAGAGAATTTAGTTCTTCTTCATCAAGACCAAATTTTGTTTCTTCCTTCGCAATATGCATTTGCAACAAGCAATCAATAACCCGGTTATTTTTCAATGCCTGTTTATTGATTTCCTTCAGTAATTTAAAACTGTCTACGCCATGAATCAAACTTACGAATGTTGCCATAAATTTGACTTTATTTGTCTGAACATGACCGATCATGTGCCATTGAATGTCCTTGGGCATTTCCTCCCATTTATCGGCCATTTCCTGGATTTTGTTTTCACCAAAAATGCGTTGACCTGCATCATAGGCTTCCATCAAATCTGGAACAGGTTTAGTCTTGGAAACCGCAACCAAAGTTACTTGTTCTGGTAAGGTATTTTTTATTGAAAGTAAATTTTTAGCTATTGACATCGTGTAATTTTTTATTAGTAAACTTTTTTAAATAAGTTTAAAGTTCATAAATGACTATTCCGCTTCTAAACTTTGGTTCGATATAGGTGCTTTTTGGGGGCATAATTAAATCAGCATCGGCCAAAGCTTTAATCTCATTAATATTGGAAGGGAAGAGAATAAATCCAACTTCAAATTCACCTTCATCAATTGTCTTTTTTAATTCCAGAATAGATTGCTTTCCAGAAACGTATTCGATGCGTTCATCATCGCGTAAATCTATAATCGCTAAAATAGGGAAAAGAACTGTTTCGTATAATATCTGTGCGTCCAGACTTTCTAAAGCTGTTTTGAAAATAAGTTTTTCCTTTCTTAAAATTAAACTGTAGAATTCATTGTCAAGATACATTCCGAATTGGTGTTTTTCAACAGGTTGGAATGGTTGCTGCTTTAGATTTTTAATAACAAAATTTTTATCCAGTTCTTCGATAAAAGCTTCTTTTTCAAAACCGTTTAAATCTTTTATTAAGCGGTTGAATTGGTATATCTTAACATTGTTTTCGGAAATTAAATAACTAAGCAAATAATCCTTAGCGCCATTCTCTGGGTTTTCATTATCTTCTGAAAGTAGTGCCGCAGCTGCTGAACGGTGATGACCATCAGCTATGTACAGAGTGTCTATTTGTTTGAAGATGTTCTGAATCCAGTTGATTTCGATCGAGTCATCAATCTTCCATAGATAATTGACTTCTTTTTTAGTAGTCGAAAATTCAAAATCAGCTAATTTTTGAGTTCTATTAAAAATCCAGTTTTCTATCGTTTTATTATCAGGATAGGTCATTAAAACGGGTTCCGTGTTGAACTCTGAATATTTCATATAATCTTTAAGTAGCTGCACTCTAAAAGCAATCGTTTCTTCGTGTTTTTTAATACTATTACTGCGATAATCATCTATGGAGGTAGCTACAATAATTCCCGTAAAAGAATGCTGTTTAGTGATTATTTTATGAATATAAATACCTGGTTTCTTATCTTTGATTAGAATTTTTTCTACCTTAAAATCTTGGTATTTTTGATTTACTTGGCGGTATCTCTTTTCAAAAGATACGGTCTCTTGATTTGTATATGCAGGTTTTAAAACATGCAAAAATGACAGCGGATTGAAATCTAATTGTGCAGCTAATTCAGCAGTGACGTATTCTTCGTAAGAACGACAGCTTACAAGGCAAACTTTATCGCGTGTAGGACGTACAGCATTAAAAGGAATTATTCTAGCCATTATTTAGAGTATTAAGTTGCAGTCGCACGTTCCAGATGAAACCGCGACCGTCAACTTTGCCTTTATATGAACTGTTTAGAGATTTTCTCTGCTTTTTTGCTTTCTGAATAATCGTAGAAGCCTTCTCCAGATTTCACACCTAGTTTTCCTGCACGAACCATATTGACTAATAGCGGGCAAGGCGCGTATTTTGGATTTTTGAAGCCGTCGTACATAACGTTTAAGATTGCCAGACAGACATCAAGTCCTATGAAATCTGCTAATTGCAATGGACCCATAGGGTGACCCATTCCAAGTTTCATAACGGTATCAATCTCATATACACCAGCTACTTTATTATACAATGTTTCGATTGCTTCATTAATCATCGGCATTAAAATCCTATTAGCTACAAAACCAGGGTAGTCATTTACTTCAACTGGTGTTTTTCCTAATTTCTCTGACAAAGTCATAATAGTTTTTGTCACATCATCACTAGTGTTATACCCACGAATGATTTCGACCAATTTCATGATAGGCACTGGATTCATAAAGTGCATCCCAATAACTCGTTCTGGATGTGAAACTACTGCTCCAATTTGAGTAATAGAAATGGAAGATGTATTTGTCGCTAATATGGTGTCAGGAGAACAGGCCTCGTTTAATTGCTTGAAAATGTTTAGTTTTAAATCTACATTTTCGGTTGCAGCTTCTACCACTAAATCAACACCTACAACTCCGTCTTTGATATCTGTATACGTAATTATATTTGTTATCGTTTTAACTTTATCTTCTTCGTTAATGACTCCTTTTGAAATCATTCTATCTAAATTGGCAGCAATTGTTGCCATTCCTTTATCTAAAGATTTTTCAGAAACATCTATTAATTTTACTGTAAAACCACTTTGGGCAAATGTATGGGCTATTCCGTTACCCATTGTTCCTGCTCCTATTACTGCTATTATTTTCATTTATTGTATGTTTAATTTTAAAGCTTTCTCGTTTAACTTTTAAATTCGAAGTATTGTTCTATTTCTTAAAACAATCGATAATTTGGTACGCAACTCTTAATGCTTCTGTAGCTTGTTCCAAAGTCACAATGGGCGTTGTATTGTTATTTATCGCATCTGCAAATGTTTCTAGTTCCTCAAGAATAGCATTGTTTTGCTCCACGTAAGGGTTCGAAAAGTATATTTGCTTTTTTACGCCTTCAGCATTTTGTAAAATCATGTCAAAATCACCGGGTGTTTCTGGTGCATCTTTCATTTTTACAACTTCACATTTCTTTTCTAGAAAATCAACAGATATATACGCGTCTTTTTGAAAGAAACGAGTTTTTCGCATGTTTTTCATCGAAATTCTACTCGCAGTCAAATTAGCAACACAGCCATTTTCAAATTCGATTCGGGCATTTGCAATATCGGGAGTATCACTAATTACAGAGACACCACTGGCGCTTATGTTTTTAACTTTAGATTTTACCACGCTTAAAATCACATCGATGTCATGAATCATCAAATCTAAAACTACTGGTACATCTGTACCGCGAGGATTGAATTCAGCCAAACGATGGGTTTCTATAAACATGGGGTTTTCAATCATGTTTTTAGTGGCGATAAAAGCAGGATTGAATCGTTCTACATGTCCCACTTGCCCTTTAACATTATACTCATTGGCCAAAGCAATAATTTCTTCAGCTTCTTCAATAGTATTCGAAATGGGTTTTTCAATGAAAACGTGTTTGCCTGATTTGATGGCAACTTTTGCACATTTATAATGAGAGAGTGTTGGGGTTACAATGTCTATTACATCAACTGCGTGAATAAGAGTAGCAATTGTACTAAAATGTTTGTATCCAAATTCCTTAGAAATTTTCTCGGCATTTTCTTTATTTGGATCATAAAACCCAACTAATTCATATTTTTCAGACTGTTGTAATAAACGTAAATGTATTTTTCCTAGGTGACCTGCGCCTAATACTCCAATTTTCAGCATAATAATGTTGTTTCTACAAAAATAGGAATAAAAATTAAAATTCAATTTTTTAAAATCCCAAATTGTAATAAAAATGATAATAAATTCATTTGAAAATTGGGATTTGTTTTTTGGTATTTTTACCTCTATTTTTACCAAAATAAAATAATAAACATTGAAAGATACAGCCAAACATCAAGGACTTCGGAATCAATTAGTAAGCATTTTGCAGCAAAAAGGGATCACCGATGTAAATGTCTTGGATGCGGTGAAAAAGATACCGCGCCACTTGTTTTTAAATTCTAGTTTTGAAAATTATGCCTATCAAGACAAGGCTTTTCCTATTGGTGCGGGGCAAACTATTTCACAACCTTATACCGTAGCTTTTCAGTCTCAATTGTTACAAATTAAAAAAGAGCATAAGGTATTAGAGATTGGAACCGGATCAGGATATCAAACGGCAGTTTTGTGTTTGATGGGAGCTAAAGTATACAGTGTCGAACGTCAAAATGAATTATTTAAACAGACTTCTACTTTGCTGCCAAAATTAGGGATTCGCCCAAAGCACCTTTCTTTTGGAGATGGTTATAAAGGATTACCAAGTTATGCTCCTTTTGATAGTATTATCGTTACTGCAGGGGCGCCCTTTATTCCGCAACCACTCATGGCGCAATTGAAAATAGGAGGTAGGCTTGTTATTCCGCTAGGAGATAAAGTACAGATTATGACTTTGTTGATTCGGGTAAATGAAACACAATTTGAGAAACATGAACTTGGGGAATTTAAATTCGTTCCTTTGTTAGAAGATAAAAATTAAATTAAAGCCTCTTTCGATGAGGCTTTTTTATTGACTAACAGTTTTTATATAACGTTCTAAACTTTTTTTTTCAATTTGAGCAATAAATAGCGTGAAATCGTCTTTTTTTTCTTTTGTTATTGCTGCTTTTAGAGTTTGGTAATATAAAATTCGGTCTTCATTGTCGGCCTTTATATTTGCAATAAGGTAACCATGTTGTAACAGAACACCATTCATAATCAGTCTTGATACTTTTCCATTTCCATTTATGAAAGGATGAATAGTTATAATACGCTCTTTTAAAGTAGTGGCCAATATAATTGGATGTATATTATTTTTATTCTGTTCATACCAATTAAAAAGTGTTTCTATTTCTTGAGAGATAACTATGGGATCACAAGGACTAAAGCTTCTATCTTTTATTGTAATAGCTACAGAGCGACAGGCTGTGAAAAAACCTCCTTTTCCCTTAATTTCACAAATAATACATACTCATAAACGGCAATATAGTCGTTCTAC
>NZ_JASMRH010000048.1:0-9809 GCF_041431385.1 Flavobacterium sp. Arc2
AAGTCATATCTCAAAGTTAATTATGCAAAAATATTCATTTTTGCAAAACTTCTCCCCAGGTTTTGTTCCTGATCCGAGACTTGTTCTATGACTTGTTCTGTTTTAGTACCAGCAACTATAGCAACCAATGATCCTTTTTTACCTTTCGCTTTCTTATTAGTAACAATGGTATAAAGTTCTCCTTGTGATACTAAGTGAGTTCCTATATTTTGGGGGTAAACAATCCATTGATGTGCGTATTCTCTAGTTCCCAAGTGATTAATGTACTGAGGTTTCTTTTTTACTGTCTTTAAAGTTTGCTCCCATTAACTCCAAAGAAACTACCAATAGTGTGACAATTAATTTCTATGTTATCTATTAATTTCTTTTAAAAAAAGCCGCAAATTCTTACGTCATACGTGTTCTTTTGGCAACTAAAAGCCAATCTCTTTTAATGATTTCACCAGTAGTTTTATTTGTCCAACGACGGCGTTTAATGTGTAAATACACAAACTTGCCTCTAAGTGGAAAATCTTGGATTGTTATTTCATCTAAAAAACCTTTAGATACTAATTCTACAGTGTCAAACTCTTTTGGTGGTTTTGACTTTTCTTCAAAATAAAAGTGTAGGTTTTCTTCAGAGAGAGCTGCAGAAACTATTTCAAAGTTCTCAATTAAAAAATCAGGAAGCATAAATTTTATGAGGTCTATAGAAGTCATATCTCAAAGTTAATTATGCAAAAATATTATTTTTTCTAAAAACTCTCCGCAGGTTTTGTGCCTGATCCGGAATTAGTTGTGAGCTTGTTAAGTCATGATGATATTGTTTTTTTTTGTCTTAAAAGCATGAAATTACGTGCTTAATCGGTTTTAATTGTTTTTAATCGGAAATATTTTGTAGAATGTTTTTTTTTTGATGTTAATTTGCGCTCGAATTAAGATATTATTCCCAAATTCTACCTACAACAATTTAACTTAATTACTATGAAAAAAATTATTTTATTAGCGTTTTTCGCTATCGCTGCATTATCAAACAATGCTAATGCTCAAACAACAAACACTCAATCGACCGTAAAGACCAACGCAAGTGCTAAACTTATTAAGGTAATGAGTGTTGCTAATGCAGATACAGACGGCTTGGATTTTGGGACTATTGTTCTTACGGGAGTAGGTTCAAGCACTGTTATAATGGAGGCAGCAGATGCTTCAAGAACTTATGGAACTAATAGCGCAGCAGCTGTTAATGCAAATCAATCACCAAACACTGCAAAATACAATGTAACTGGTACGCCAAATGAGACTTATGCTTTATCTTTTCCAACTGATCCCGTAGTTTTAACGACTGCTACAACTGCTACAGGTGGTAATACTGTGTCCGATATGACCATTACAGATTTTAAAGCTCGTTTTAATGGCAAGGATGCAGATGCGGTTGTAAGTATTTTGACTGGTAGTGGTACAGATTCATTTGCAGTTGGAGGAACCTTGAATATAAAAGCTGATCAAATTCCAGGAGTGTATACTGGTACCTTTGATGTTACTGTAGATTATAACTAGGAATAAATCACTATATATCAGAGGAATGTGCTATGCAGGTACATTCCTCTTTTTTTTTGTATTTTTCGGCTTATCTTAAATATCCCCCACCAATGTATAAACCTATAATCGTATTTGCCTATTTGTATTTGTTATTTTTTTCTGTAAGTACATTTGCTCAAGGTGATTTATATGTTACGCCTAACAGGGTTATTCTCGAAGGTAGAAAAATGAATGAAGTTTTGAGTTTAGCTAATACAGGTGATAAAGCGGCGACCTATTCTATTTCATTTGTACAGCGACGCATGAATGAAGATGGTAGTTTTACAAGCATTGATGCGCCAGACGAAGGAGCACCATTTGCAGATCCTTATTTACGAATTTATCCTCGTCAAGTGACTCTTGAACCTAAAGAGGGACAGTCTATAGTGCTTCAAGTAAGACGCACAGTAAACATGCCTGATGGCGAATACCGTTCTCATATTTATTTTCGTTCTGAGAATGACTACGCTCCACTTAGTAAAGAAACAAATGATACTCTAAAAACTGTCAGTGTAAAATTAATTCCTATTTTCGGTATCAGTATCCCTATTATCATTCGTATAGGAAATGTTAGTGCAACTGCCACTCTAAATGACTTGTCTCTAGATTTGAAAAATCAGAAGAATGAATTAACTTTTAATTTAAATCGAGAGGGAAATGCTTCTGTATTTGGAGATCTTAAAGTTGAATATATTCAGGAAAATAAAAAGCCTGTTGAAATTGGTGCAATGAATGGTGTCGCAGTTTATACCAATATTAAAAAGAGAAAAATTGCAATCAAAGTTAACATTGAAGATATCAGTCTAAATAAGGGCAAAATAAAAGTTTCATATCTCAGCCGAGAAGATGCTTCAGTACTAGCCGAGGCTGAAATCAAATTTTAATTATTTCAATTTCATCAAAATTTTTACAATTAGATGCAAATAGCTCATTTATCTAATACAAGTCTAAAACTACCTTTTTTTTGGGTAATTTACTTTTTTATAGTATCTGTTTATGCTCAACCATCGTTACCTTCTAGAGCATTTTCTGTTCAAGCAACTCAATCACTGAATTTTGGTACATTTGCCTTAACTGGAGGGGGAGATGGAATTCTTTCTATTGGCACAGATGGATATAGAAATGCCGTTCAAAACGTATTCCTCTCTGAATTATCTCCTATCGCTCAACCCGCTATTTTTGAAATTAGATTGTGTCAAGGTCGAAATGTTACAATTAATTTTGACACTACTACTCCATTAACGCGCATTGGAGGCGGTGTAATGACCCTTAATATAGGGCCAGCAAAAAGAGAAGGAATAGCGACGAATCTACAAAATGGTGATACTTTTTCAACTGAAAATAATTGCAATTTCATAACTATTTTACGTGTGGGAGGGACTTTATATATTCCTTCAAATTCACTTCCTGGTCAATATACAGGAAGTTTTGAAATTACTTTTAATCAAGAATAGATGAAACTTTTTTTTATAAGGTTATATGTCATTCTTGGTAAATTTCAAACTTTGAAATATTATGTATTGTGTCTTGCGATTTTTAGTTCTTTTACCATGTTAGGAGGTAATGGTACCATAGATGGTAATAAATTAGATCCAGTAATCAATTACGATATTATTCCGGTGCAAGTAAATGTTAAAGGGATTTTGCGATTTGAAACAGAGGTGCTTATAACCGATTCTAAGGTTTTGTACTTCAATATTGAAGATTTATTTAATCAATTAGGAATCAATATTAGGAGTGAGAAGAATCAGGCGTTCTTGACTGGATTTATTGCAAATGAAGCTAATACATATAAAATTGATGTTGAAAATAGTCAAATTCTCGTAGGGACTAAGGATATTAAATATGAAAACGGTGTTGTACAGATATCGAACTCAGTTTATGTCGAATCTAACCTTTTAACAGAAGCTTTTGGCTTAAATGTCTTATTTAACTTTCGCTCATTATCTGTTAAAATGGATGCTACATTTGAACTTCCGAAAATTAAGCAGGCGAGATTAGAAAATATGCGTAGCAACATAATCAAACTTCAAACTAATACTGGAAATTTTAAAGATACAGTTGTCGGTAGGGAATATCATTCGTTTAAGGCGGGAACGTTAAATTGGTCAGCTAATTCTTTTCAAACATCTCAAGGAACAAGTTCTAATAATTTTGGATTAGGAATAGGAAGCGAGTTGTTATTCGGTGAAGCAAATATTTCATTATTTCTGAACTCGCAAAGTGCATTTGATAGTAGGCAATTATTATATAATTGGCGATGGATCGACAACCAAAAAAAATATATCAAACAAGCACAAGTTGGTAAAATAAGCAGTCAAAGTATATCTTTTTTAAAAGCGCCGCTTGTAGGGGCAAGTATAAATAATTCATCTAATACAGTAAGAAAAGCTAGAGGGTCTTATACAATAAGCGAATATACGGAGCCAAACTGGACGGTCGAATTATATATAAACGATGCATTAGTTGATTATACTATTGCAGATGCCTCAGGACTGTACTTATTTAAAGTACCTATTGTTTACGGTTATACAACTTTGAGGCTTAAGTTTTATGGTCCGTTGGGAGAAGAGCGCACAGATGAGCGTATTATGAATACTCCTTATGCTTTTATGCCTGTGAACGTATTAGAATATAATATCACAACAGGAATTTTGGAAGATGAACATTCGAGTCAATATGGTCGTGCTGAAACTAATTACGGACTAACTCGATTTATGACTATCGGTGGAGGAGTAGAATATTTGTCAAGTGTTCCTGAGCATCCAACCATCCCATTCGCAAATGTTTCTTTTCAACCGTTTTCAAAAATGGTGATAAATATGGAATATGCACAAAATGTGGTTTTTAAAGGATTAGTAAACTATTATGTAGGTAAAAGCTCTTTTTTGGAATTAGATTATCGTAAATATACCGAGGGGCAATTAGCTACATTTAATACAGCAAATGAGGAGCGAAGAATTAAATTTTCATTTCCCTATAAGCTGAATAGTATTATGACTAATACAAAATTGAGTTTTAATCAATTTGTTTATAATACGTTCAACTACAATCAGTTTAACAGCGTCTTCTCTGGAAATTATAAAAACTATTCAGCTAATTTTTCTTTAGCTTCTAACTGGATTAATAATAGTGATTTGTTTTTAACATCTAATTTAGCACTATCTTATAAAATGATAAGTGGGTTTGTACTTCGTCCATCAGTAGATTACGACTTTTCTTCTAACAAACTGTTGCGGTATGGTACTATATTAGAAAAAAGGGTGGCTAAAGTGTCGTTTTCTGCGACGATCGAGAGAAATGTGCAAATCAATGCAAATAACTTTTTACTAAATTTTAAATATGATTTGAATTTTGCACGAATGAATTTTTCAGCTGCCTATAACAATAACAGTTTTAATTTTTCTCAAAGTGCTCAGGGTGGATTGGCTTTTGGTGGAGATAATGGTTATTTGAATGCTAGTAATAATTCAGCATTGGGAAAAGGTGGTATTTTATTGTACCCCTTTCTTGATTTGAATAACAATGGTAAAAAGGATGTAGGAGAATCAACAGTATTCGTGAAGGATGTGAAAGTCAGTAATGGTAAAGCAATGATTAGTAAAAGAGACTCCATTATAAGAATTTCCGATTTAAATTCATTTGTAAACTATAATGTTCAGTTTTCAGATGCCGATCTTGAGAATATTTCGTGGAGATTTAAAAATCATTCGTACGAAATTTTAGTAGATCCTAATCAATATAAAAAAGTAGAAGTTCCTATTGTTGTGGTGGGAGAGGTAAGTGGGATGGTATATCTAAATGCCGAAGAAAAATTAAAAGGATTAGGACGAATTACCATTCAAATATTTAATGATCAAGGTAAAAAAGTAGTCGAAACTTTAAGTGAATCAGATGGGTATTTCAGTTATTTAGGATTGAAACCAGGGAAGTTTATAGTTAAAGTTGATGATAAACAGTTAGAAAAATTAGATTATAAGTCTAGTCCACAATTGCATCAGGTAGAGATTGAAGTTTCGGAATATGGGACGGTTGTAGAAGGATTGGATTTTCAAATTACATCGAAAGATGCAAAAGTAGATGCAAAAGTGCCGAACGTAATAAGTCCTGAAACTAAAGTAAAGTTTGAAGAGAAAAAGCTTTTAGGTACAATAAGTCCAAAATTAATTAAAAACATATTAGATTCTGAGGAGCTGTTTTATAGTATTAAAGTAGGTGTTTATGAAAATCATTCCATGCCGAAAGAACTGGAAAATCTTGACACACTGTTTTATGAAGATTTAGCTAACGGCAACGTCCAGTATTATTATGGTTTTTTCAGAAGTCTTGATAGAGCGATCATTGCTAAGAATGCACTTGAATTAAGAGGAATTAATGGTACTTCAGTAGTTACGTATCAATTTGGAAAAAAAATCACGACACCATCCGTAGTGATAAAGAAAGAAGAAGTGTTAAAAGAAAATGATATTCCAATTATAGCAGTCAATCAAGGCAATACAAGGAAGAATATTTCATTCGGTAAAATTTCAGATATTAAAGAAGATTTTTTTAGTGTACAAATTGGTGTGTTTAGAAATTATGTACCTTCGGAGCGTCTACGATACTTCAATCCAGTGTATTACGAATTTAAGGAGGGTGGTCTAATACGGTATATTTCAGGCCAATTTAAAACGTTTGGCGAGGCTAAAAATATGAAATATAAAATAAATGAAAAAGGAATAAAAGATGCTTTTATCGTTAAATACAAAAATGGACTTAGATCTGATTCAAAGAAAGATTAAGAGCTAATTTTAATTGATCGATAAAGCTGCATCCGACTATTTTTTAATGCCCAAATCTTAAGATATTTTGAAAACAAAATTATACTACTTTTTTATACTGTTTTTTACTCATTATGTTTTTTTGGCTCAAATTGCGCCAATACAAAACATAGTTTGTCAAAATGAAACTACAAGCTATAGTTCTACTACAAACTACGATACCTATAAATGGAGGGTAGTAGGAGGAACTCCTACAACCAGTACTTCATCTACAATAAATGTCACTTGGGGATACGGTAATAGAGGGTCGATTTCCGTTGAAGGATTTAATAGTGGCGTTTCTCAGGGAGTTGTAACAAAAAAAATATATATAGACCAAAAAGCGATTTTTAGTCCTTCGCCGAATCCAACAATTATTGCAGGGCAAAGCACTAATATAGGGTTTACTTTTGCTAATAAATCTCTTAAATTTAATGGGACCACTGATTATGTTGGAATATCCAATTCCAATTTAATTAATCTAGGTACATCAGATTATCGTACCGTGATGTTGTGGTTCAAAGCCAATGATGTTACTAGTCGGCAAGTTTTGTACAATGAAGGAGGTGCTACGAATGGATTTTCAATGTATGTTGAAGGTGGAAAAGTCTATTGTTTGGCATGGGAAGGTGGAAGTGGAGGAGTTTGGAATGCTCCAAATGCGTCAATTGTTGCAGGTCAGTGGTATCATATAGCTTTTGTTTTTGACCAGAGTGCATCCGATGGATATCATTTCAAAGGATATTTAAATGGTGTGAATATTGGCCAATTTAATGAGGGTAGCAAAGCTAGTGACGGAATGAGTGCACACTCAGGCCCAGTGGCGATAGGTTCAAATTCAAGTATTCGATTTTTAAACAATTCGACTAGTTCAAATAATTATTTCAGCGGTAAAATAGATGGCTTTAAACTTTGGAATCGCGCATTGACAGCTGCTGAAATTCCTTTAGAAAAAGATCACGTCCTAAATGCACCCGTTGTAGATTCTGATTTAGATGTATATATAAATTTTGATAATTCGGTTCTCGATATAACAAATACAGCAAGTGCCGAAGATGGTTCATTAAGTGGAAGCCCGACTTATGATGATGACGTTCCTTTGAACCCTACGATTATATGGAATCCAGGAGGAGCTAGTAGTTCTACCATCGATGTAAGTCCTACAACAAATACTAGTTATACCTATACTTTAACCGAAAAACTATCAAATAGTTGTTCCCAAACGGGTAGTATTGACGTTTATGTAACGATTCCCAACGACAAAGATGGTGATGGTGTTGGCGATATATTTGATTTGGACGCCGATAATGACGGAATATTAAATTCGGTTGAAAATAATTGTACTCCCATTGCTGGTTATGATGGGTACTGGTCTCTAGATAATGCGACAAATGATTTGTCTGGTAATAGTTATAATGTACAAGCTGGAACGGTATCTTTTTCAACGGATGGTAAAAAAGGAACGCATGCTGCTTCTTTCAATGGAACTTCAAATTATCTTCAATATAGTAATGGTTCTTTTTTAAACCAAGCCATTAGTTTTTTTTCCTACTCAATGTGGGTAAAACCTAGCTCGCTTTCAGGTATTCAAACTATTTTTGAGGAGGGAGGTACTGTCAATGGTGTTGCTGTTCGGTTGAATGGGAATACTTTAGAAGCGGCAGTCCGCGAAGGTAGTTCCCAGCAAAATACGGGTACTTTTACCTTTCCAAGTGATGGTCTATGGCATCATGTAGCATTGACTTATAATAACGGTAATGTCATTTTGTATCTGGATGGAGTAGCCTCTTCAACCTTATCTACTGGATTTGGAGATTTGGCAACACATTCTGATGTTCAACATTTTGGATATTCAAATGGAGGTGCTTTTGGCTCTTCTTCTACCAATTATTATGGTGGATTGATGGATGATCTTGTTCATTATCCATCGGTATTATCTCTTTCTGATATTAATAAAATTGTTTTAGGTTGTGATAATGACAACGACGGAATACCTAATTATTTAGATTTAGACAGCGATAATGATGGGTGTTTTGATGCTAATGAAGCGTATGGCTCAGTGGTTGATACCAATGGAGACGGAACTTACGGTGGAATAACTGGAACAGCACAAGTAGATACCTCGGGGAAAGTGCTAGCTGCAGGATACGGACTACCTAGTGCTCTTTCTGGAGGCAGAAGTACGTATACACAAGGGGTGACTGTAACGATGACAACGGCTCCAGTAAGTAAAACTGTTTGTGAAGGTCAAAATGTAACCTTTTTTGCTACAGCGACAGCTGCAATTGTAGCTACTACGCCAGTAACAACTGCGATTACTAATCTGAGCTATCAATGGCAATTAAGTACTAATAATGGATTTACGTATTCTGATATTTCAGGACAATCAGGTTCGGTAACTAGTGGTATAGCAGTGCCTCTTGCGCTTTCCAGTGTAACCGTTGATATGTCAGGATATCGATACCGCATTAAATTCAGTAATGAAGCAAATATTTGCGGGATAACTTCAACAGTTACTTTGACCGTTAATGCAATACCAACAATAACGCAAGTATTCGATGCTGGTAGTTGCGGAGTAGGTAGTGTGGTTTTAAAAGCAACAGCTTCAGTCGGCACAATCAATTGGTATGCTGCTGCAATTGGAGGGGTATCTTTAGGAACTGGAACAAGTTTTACAACCCCTGTTTTATCTACAACAACTTCGTATTGGGTAGATGGAACTAGTAATGGTTGTACTACAAGTGCAAGATCTCAAGTTACTGCAACAATTAGTACTGGTGTTGTAGAGGTGAATGCAAACTCAGGAACTGTTTTTGGCTGTTATTCGACAGTAAAAGAAGCTTTTGATAAAATTAATGACGGAACCCATCAAGGAGACATTACGATTAAATTAAGAGGAAATACAACTGAAACGGTTACAGCAGCCCTCAACAATTCAGGTAATGCTAGTGGAGCCGTTTATACTTCGATAGCGTTATATCCGACAGCACCAAGTATTACGATAACAGGAAATATTGCAGGTCCACTTATTAATTTGAATGGGGCAGACAATGTAATTATTGATGGTAGTGTAAATAGAACAGCTGGGGCTGCGAGTTTAGCATTGTCTAATACGAATACTGGAGGTACAGTTATTCAGTATATCAATGACGCAACTTCAAATACAGTTAGATATTGTACTATTCAGGGAGTTACTACTTCTGCTACTAGTGGAGTAGTACTTTTCAGTACTGGAGATACGGTAGGTAATGATAGTAATGCTATCGAATTTTGTTCTATTGGAGATGGAATAACAACACCTACCAATGCCATATATTCAGCTGGAACTTCTGTGGGGACGGATAATAGTAATATTACCATCAGCAACTGTACTATTTTTAGACACTGTCCCGTAAAGTGTGTAAGTTAAAAAAATAGGGGTTTGCCTTTTTAATTAAAGTTGAACCCTTTTTT
>NZ_JASMRH010000049.1:0-8912 GCF_041431385.1 Flavobacterium sp. Arc2
ATTTTAATGAAAAAATTAACCGCATAATTAATAATCGAAATTTAGAATAACTCTCTTGTTTTATAGGGGTCAAAACAATATAATGAAATCTATATTTCTTAGAGTTGATTATTTTTTCATTGATTTTATTGCAAGAATGGAAGCTGTAGCCATAAATGGCGGTAATGTGACTGACAAACAGTTTGTTTTACCATCACATAAAATTTTAATTGAAAAATAAAAAATAACAAAGTAAAACGATATTAAATTCACTGCTATTATAACACCTTAAAACAAAACATGAAAACAACATTAACTCCCTCTTTCTTGAAAGTAATCCTTTTAGGATTTATCATTCTATTGACTACTTTAACAAATGCTATAGCGCAAAATAAAACGGCAGAACTGGATAAATTAATGAATCAAGCTCACGCAAATGGTGTTTTTAATGGAAGCGTTTTAGTTGCTGAAAACGGAAAAGTTATTTATCGCAAAGCTTTTGGCTATGCCAATAAAGAAACAAAACAGTTATTAAAACCAGAATTTTGTTTTGATTTGGCATCTGTTTCAAAGCAATTTACTGCTATGGGAATTATGATCTTAAAAGAAAGAAATAAGTTGTCGTACGATGATAAAATCAACAAGTATTTCCCTGAATTTCCGGCTTATGGGAAGGATATTACAATACGAAATTTACTCAATAATACTTCAGGAATGCCTAAATATGAACCCTTTGCTACTAAAGATAACTTGACCAATGCAGAAATTTTAAAAATAATTGAGGAAAGAGAAGCGTTAGACGCCAATATCGGAGAGCAATATGTTTACAATAATGCTGGGTACGTTATATTGGCTATGATTATAGAAAAAGTTTCGAATAGGTCGTTAGCGGAATTTTTGAAAGAAAATATTTTTAATCCATTAAAAATGAAAAACACTTTGGTAGGTGATACTCCAAAAATCGATTTAAAAAATAGGGCTTTGGGTTATTCAGTGATTGGTGAGCTTGATGATTTTGAAGTTGGTCATACTGGATCTGGAAATATGTTTTCAAACGTTGATGATTTGTTTTTATGGGATCAAGCTTTATACACTGAAAAGTTAGTTTCTAAGAAAACAATTGAGGAAGCATTTACTCCAGTGGTTTTAAATGATGGTTCATTGTCTAATTATGGATTTGGATGGTTTCTTACTCCAGAAAAAAAATCAGTTAATCACTCTGGTAGTAGTTTTGGTTACCGTAATTTTATCATGAGGGATTTAGACAAAAAAAATACATATATATGGCTTACGAATGCTGGAAATGCGATTCCTAAAGATTTAATGAATGTTGCAATTGAGAATATATTAGCTTCTAAGCCTTATGAAATACCTAAGATTACTGTTTTGTCAGAATTACAAAAAGCGTTAGAAGCAAACTCTGTCGATGAGGCGATTGCTACAACGACCAAATCGATACAATCTAATCCAAATCTATTTATGATGGACGATGCCGCTATTAATGAATTGGGTTACAAATATCTTAACGAAAATAAATTAGCAGACGCTTTCTCCCTATTTAAATTTAATGTGACATTAAATCCAAATTCTTCAAAAGTTTATGACAGTCTGGGCGAAATTTATCTATTGCAAAAAGACACGGTCAATACGATTGAAAATTATAAAAAATCAGTGGCTTTAAATCCAGATAATGCAAATGCATTAAAGGTTTTAAAAAAAATAGGTGTTACGACAACTGATTTAATTAGTGAGGTTACAGTTGCTGCAGAAGTTCTTAAAACCTATTTGGGACGATATCAATTAAATGAAAATTATTCTTTTACGGTAACCGAAGACAAAGGACAGTTATATATACAAGGGACTAACGAAAAAATCACAACTGTATATCCAATGACACAAAATAGATTTTACAGCAAAATAATTACAGCTCAATTTACTTTTAATAGCGATGAAAATGGACATATTGATAGTTTGACATTGAATATGGGAAAAGATATGAATGCTAAAAAAGTAGAGTAGACGACATTTAATTAATTCAAACAAAATTTAAGAAAAAGAATAAAATAAAAAAGCCTGGTTTTAAAATAGCATTCTGATTTTTTACACATTTGGAAAAGCAAGAAAACCGAGATGAACAATTAAAAATAGAAAATGGTAATCGATAAAATTGAAAATTCTAACCTTTATGCAAACTTGACAGAAAGATTAGCAAAAGGATTTGAATTTATAAAAAACACAGATTTAGTTCAAATAGAATCTGGGACTTATGAAATTGATAATAAGGCTATTTTTGCCATTGTTCAGGATTATGATACGAAAGAAATAAAAGACTGTGTGCTAGAAGGGCATACTAAATATATTGACATTCAATATATAATTCAAGGAACCGAATTGATGGGAGTTGTAACAAAGAATAACCAAAATGCAATTAGCAGCGATTTAGATAAAGATTACACTTTTTATGAGGGAGAAACCTCCTTTATTAGAGTAGAAGAGGGGATGTTTACTGTGTTTTTTCCTGATGATTTGCATATGCCGTGTGTGCAGGCAGGCAAAAGTTCAAGAGTTAAAAAAGTGGTTGTGAAAGTCCAGGTTTAATGTAGTTAGGATTTTTTTAGCATAGTAGCAAAACCGTGATTCAATCATTATCGCCTTAAATGGCGATTATGTATATTATCGCTTAATTTAACGATAAATTAAAATATCGTCATATTTAGCGATATTTTTACTATCTTGCTTAAAATTAAAAGGTATGAAAGCAGTAATCACCGGCGATATTATTAACTCTAGAAAAGTAGCTTCGGCACTGTGGATGGAGGATTTAAAGGGTATTTTGAACGCTTACGGCAATGAACCTAAGGATTGGGAAATCTATAGAGGCGACAGTTTTCAGCTAGTAGTCGACCCTAGAGATGCACTCGAAATCGCCTTATTAATCAAGGCTGCTATCAAACAACACAAAGTACTCGATGTTCGTATGGCAATAGGAGTAGGTACTGTCGATTATACCGCTGATAAAGTAACGGAATCAAACGGGAATGCTTTTGTAAATTCAGGGGAATGCTTTGAAGGATTAAAAAAACAGACTTTAGGAATACAAACACCTTGGTCTGGGTTTAACGAAACCTTTACTGTTATTTTTCAATTAGTGGTTTTGTTTGCTGATAATTGGACGCCCACATCAGCCGAAATCATAAAAAAAGCATTAGAAAATCCGAACATTAATCAAAAGGAACTGGCTCTTGCTTTAAATAGAAAAAGCCAAAGTTCGATAAGTGCATCTTTAAATAGGGCAGGGTACGAGGAACTAAAAAATGTGATTGCGTATTATAAACAAGAAATTAAAAAACTATGGTAGAGTTATCTTTAATGCTTGTTTTAGCTCATTTGATAGGTGACTTTTTATTACAGCCCACTTCTTGGGTCAAGGATAAAAAGAAATATAAAATCAAATCAAAATACCTATACCTTCATCTGCTGGTACATTTTGTGCTTTTGTTATTGATCACGAGATTTAATCCTGAATACTTGTTTGCGTTGATTGTGATTGTTATCAGTCATTTTGCCATTGATTGCGCTAAATTATATTTCGAAAAAAAGAAAACGGTAAAAATCTGGTTTTTCGCAGACCAACTATTACATTTAGCCGTCATTGCTGCCGTGGTACATTATTATTATCCCTATGAAATCGATTTTGAAGCAGTGTATTCAACAAAAAGCCTTGCATTACTTACAGCTTTAGTCACGGTGACTTATGTGAGTGCGATTGTGTTAAAAATGATGTTGTCAAAATGGAGTGCTCAAATCACTACTAATAATAACGACGAGACAAATAATGCGGGGAAGTATATTGGGATTCTAGAACGGCTGTTTATTTTCTTCTTTGTGGTGATTAATTTTTGGGAAGGGATCGGGTTTTTATTAGCAGCAAAATCCATTTTTAGGTTTGGAGACCTTAAAGAATCTAAGGATGTCAAACTTACTGAATACATCTTGATAGGAACTTTATTGAGTTTTGGACTTGGGATTTTATGTGCGATGGTTTATAAATATTTCGCGTAAATTAAACAGAGAAACACAACACCTAAAAAAATTAAAAAGCAGGAATGAACTTTATTTTCTACCTGAGAAAACTAGTATATGAGAAAGCCAGTTCTTTGTGATAATAATTTTAGCTCCTAGAGAACTTTTAAATTCATTAATGATTACAAATATGAAAAGCATTTATATCTACTATTATATCTTGCTGGAATAGTTTGGTCTTTTTATAGAGCTTCTAGTAAAAGTATGGGAGATAATTATTCTATTTAGACTATAAATGCAATTTGTGTCATTACTGGAGGAATCTTTGGATGGATTAGTTATTACGTTTAGGCCGCATTGTCCCGTCCTGAAATAGCGATATACATAAAGCATCCTACTGGCTAAATAGTAAGAAACTTGCTTTGTAAAGCATACCTAAAAAGTATCTCTCGTGTCTATTAGATTGAAAGGTCATAACTATCGTTCGAGAATACATATCCACAGAACAGATTTAGAATCAATAAATATTTTTTATAATGAAGCTTAATGTTTGTGTGCATCTTATTTTCAGATTCAGACTACCAAATAATAATGATTACTTATAAAAAAAAAAACAGCAGTAAACTTTTGCTTACTACTGTTTATTAATTGGGGTTTTATTTTCTACCTATTGTATCGTTTTTTAGGACTAGACATAGTTTGTAGTTGTAATCTATAATGACATAATTATAAATTCACTTCTTCTATTCAATTGATGTTCTTCTTCAGAGCACTTAACTCCATCTGCACATTTGTTAACCAATTGTGTTTCACCGTATCCCTTACTACTCAATCTAGTTGCATCAATACCATTACGGATTAACCAATTTTGAGTTGATTTAGCTCTTCTATTAGACAAGGCTTCGTTATACTTATGAGTTTGTCTACTATCTGTATGGGAGCGAATGTCAATTTTAAGATTTGGATTTTGGTTTAGCACATCTAATACTTTTTCCAATTCTAATGCAGCGTCTCTTCGAATATTTGATTTGTCTAAATCAAAATAAATTACAGTTATGTCAAGGAATTTTGCTAAATCATCTCCAACTTTAGCTTTCTTTTCAATTGGTTCTAAAGCAATAGGGAAATCAGTTTTTCCATTTTCGGCACTAATGCTTACGTTACTTTCTTTCGTTAAATAGTCTTGTTTTTCTGCTCTTATATTATATGTAGATCCACAATCTACATTAAATGTATACTTTCCATTCTCATCTGACAATGTCGTTTCAATTAAATTAAATTGTTTATCATATAAAGAAACTTTCGTTTGAGGCAGGATTTCTAAAGTCTCATTGTCAGTAATAATACCATATAATAATTGTTCACAGATAACTTTTTTAAGTTGCTTCAATTTATAGATATCATCATATCCTTTACCGCCATCTCTATTAGAGGTAAAAAAGCCATTGTTTGATTTTGTATCTATCCAATACGCAAAATCGTCTTTTGGAGAATTAATATCAATACCAATATTTTGAACTTTGTCATAAGTACCGTCCGGTTTTACTTTGGCTACAAATATATCAAGTCCGCCAACACCAGGATGTCCATCAGATGCAAAATAGATTTCATCGTCATCATTCAAAAAAGGGAAAGTTTCCCTTCCAGCGGTATTTACTGTAGGACCTAAATTTTCAGGTTTTCCAAAGGTACCATTTTCATAAATTTCCGCTTTAAATAAATCAGACTGACCTAAAGTTCCAGGCATGTCAGAGACAAAGTATAAAAATTTCCCATCTGGACTTAAAGCAGGATGCGCAGTACTATAGTTATCGCTATTAAATGGTAACTCAGTAATATTAGTCCACTCATTATTATCTAATGTAGCTTTGTAAATTTTAATTAAAGTAATACCACTTCCATTTTTTCCCTTTTTACCTTCTAGGTAGTTATTTCGTGTAAAAAATATTGTTTTACCATCTTTGGTAAAGACAGGAGTAGCTTCATTAAATTTTGACTTGATATTTTGGTCAAATTTTTCAGTTGCTTCAGGATTCATATTTGAATCTAAATTGGCAGAATATAAACTTGTGAAGTGTTCATTTGTCCACGTGTGTTTTCTTTGTCCAAGACTTCCGGTATCTCTTGCTGATGTAAAGATAATTTTATTCTTATATACGGTAGTACCGTAATCTGAATATTTAGAATTTATACCTGCGTCCTCTATTGTATAATACCCCGTTTTAGCTTTTATTGCTTCTAAGTAATTTTTATTTTTCATAAAAAGTTCAGCTCTGTCATCATTTGCTGCAACTTTGTTAAACTTCTCTAAGATTTTATTTGCTTTATCATTTTGTCCTATAGATCTAAGAGATTGGGCGTATCGGTAATAATATTCTGGTTGAATACTAGTACTGTCTAGAGCAAACAATTCTCCGTACCATTTAGCCGATTTTTCTAGCTGGGCATTAAAATAGTACGCATTCCCTAATTTTTGAAATAGCTCTACTGATTTATACCCTTTTTCTGCAACTCTTTCGTAAGTTTGAATAGCATTAATGTAGGCATAGTTTTCATACTTTTTATTTGCGGAAGCAAGTTTAGCTTGTTGCGCAGATAAACTGAAAGAAAAAACGCTTACTATAGTTAAGCAAAGTAATATATTTTTTTTCATAGTAATTATTTTAGAAAAATCTTGGGCTTGTTATTCTTTTGTTGTTTTTGAATAATTCATATCTAAAGAAAATCTCATGAGATCCTGAATTATAATTCTGTAATTTAGTTGTTTCAAAATCATATCCATAACCTATATATATGGCATCTGAAACTTGAAACCCTGCCATTGCACTTACGGCTGCACTCCATCTATAAGCTAGCCCAAGGCTGAACTTATCATTAAGCATAAAATTTCCTGATACATCAACTTGCAATGGAGCTCCTTCTACTAATTTAGTAAGTAGGGCAGGCTTAAATTTTAAATTATAACTTAGATCAAATACGTAACCGGCAATCAAATAGTAATTTATTTTTTCTTTGAAAATCGCAACTTCATTATCATCGTAACGATTTGTTGCTATGAAATTAGGTACTGATAATCCTACATAGGCTTTATCAGAATGCCAGTAGATTCCAGCTCCAATATTGGGTGTAAATTTATTACCATAATCATGGAGGGTTGGATCACTAATTTGAGGATTTAATTTTGAGGCATCTAAATTAAATACATTTGCTGTTGCTTTGATACCAAATGAAAGCTTATTTGTTTCAGAAGTTGGAACAGTATAAGATATATCAGCTGAAAAAGTATTCTCTTGTGTAGGACCAATTTTGTCATTTACTAGAGAGAGACCTAAGCCCAAGTTACTATTGTTTAACGGAGTATTTATGGAAACTGCATTAGTGACCGGAGCACCATCTAAACCTACCCACTGTGTACGGTGTAGAGCGAAAATACTCATAGCACCTCGTGAGCCAGCATAAGCAGGATTGATATTGATCGTATTATACATATACTGTGTGTATTGCGCATCTTGCTGTGCAAAAGAGGCTAGACTAGTAAATGCCAAAGTAAATATTATTATAATTCTCTTCATCTATTTTATTTTTTTATAATTGAAACTAAAAAAGTATCTTTTATTTGATTTTTATCTAGTAAGGTATAAGTATCCGTCTTTTTTATTTGTAACTAAGTTACCAGTTCCATCAACTGAAGTATAGTTTAGAATGTAAAAGTAAGTTCCAACTGGTAATCCATCAGATTGTTTAATTGTTGTTCTACCTTCAGAAAATCCCTTGAACGCTTTATTTACATTATCATAGTTTTTAGTTTCGTAAACAAGTACTCCCCAACGGTTGTAAATTTCAACTGTATTGTCCGGATAACAAGTCAAATCATCAATATTATCAATAACAAATCCTTCATTGATTCCATCACCATTAGGTGAGAAGGCATTATGAATATTAATAACTCCACAACCTAATACTATTGCGATATCTACATCTGCATCATCAGAAGCGCTTACTTCGGTATTTAAAGCGGTAACACCTTTTGCATAAGCAATGTTTTTCACAGTACCGTTCGTGATATCATTTTGGGTAGTAGTATAGTTTTGTGTGTATTCTTGAGATTTACCTGGATCTAAACTGGTGATTGCAATATCCAACCCAGTTAATGGATCCGTTACAGCTATTTGGTACAAGGTAACATTTCCTGTATTAGTAACCTTAATAGTATAATTAAGAATATCACCAACTGCACTATAATTTTCAGAGTTAGCCGTTTTAACAACTTCTATTGTTGGACTTTGAGCCAATTTGGTTATTGTACATGTTTTACAATCTTGAATTATTGGACATGTGGTACAAGGAGTAGGGTCTGTAGAAGTGGCAGTAACTGAACCTCCATTTGGCGTAGTTCCTGTGGCTGTTGCCAAATTGTATACGTAACCAGCATTTATATCGTTTTGTGTAATTGTATGTACAGCTGTAAATGTTGTTGAATTTACTGCACCAACTCCTAGTGTTGCTATGGGACCACCCGTGATAACAGCATTGTTATCTGTTATTGTTATGTTAGTCAAAGTTACATTACCAGTATTGATTACTACAAAATTATAAAGTACTGTGTCTCCAGGGTTAGTAATACCATTTTTGTCATTATCAATATACGTACCGTCTTTCAGTATGCTTATAGATGGAAGATCAGGTATTATTATATCTACTACTACAGTCACTGTCACAGTAGCAGTACTGCAGTTGTTAGGATTCAATACTTGACATATTGTATAATCTACAGTATAATTACCTGCTTTAGTATTTGGCGCAACAGTTACTGTTCCATCCGTATTTACCGTAAGAGGTCCGTTTGGAGTAGAAGTAATCAATACGTCTGTAGGATTAACTTTAACACCGTTTAATGTATCGTTTGTAAG